>NZ_JBEOPQ010000006.1:0-141278 GCF_040310285.1 Pseudomonas sp. HY2-MNA-CIBAN-0224
GTAGTGTGGGGTTTCCCCATGTGAGAGTAGGTCATCGTCAAGATTAAATTCCAAAATCCCTGTCTGCTCACGCAGACAGGGATTTTGTTTTTGTGCTCGAAAAAGCTCTGCCAATGTGGCAAAGCATGCTGTGCGTAAAACGCTGCGTTCCTTGCCAGTGTTGTACAGTACTTGTCTTACAGGGTTTCTATGCAATAGCGTGGCTCGTCGTTATTATGCGTGCCTGATTGTGAGGCGTAACTTGCATGCTGACGTTGTTGAAGCTTCTTAAAGATGGTCGTTTTCATTCTGGGCAAGCGTTGGGTGCTGCGCTCGGCATTAGCCGTAGTGCGGTCTGGAAGCAGCTGCAGCGTCTGGAAGCGGATCTAAACCTGTCTATCCATAAAGTTCGTGGTCGTGGCTATCAATTGGCCGTGCCACTTGAGCTTCTCGAGCACGAGCAGCTCGCTGAAAGTCCCTACCCTGCTTTTATTCATGAATCCTTAGATTCAACGAACGCTGAAGCCTTGCGCCAAATTGCAGGCGGGGTGCCAGCGCCTTTTGTGGTCCTGGCTGAGCAGCAGAGTGCCGGCCGCGGTAGAAGAGGGCGAAAGTGGATCAGCCCTTTTGCCGAAAATATTTACTACAGCCTGGTACTTCGAATTGATGGTGGCATGCGTCAGCTCGAAGGGCTGAGCTTGATTGTGGGTCTAGCGGTTTTGAGTTCGCTACGCGAGTTTAGTCGCTGCGATGCGGGCTTGAAGTGGCCAAACGATGTGCTGGTGGGCAATAAAAAAATCGCAGGTATTCTGCTCGAGCTGGTGGGTGATCCTGCTGATGTTTGCCATGTCGTTATAGGTATCGGTATTAACGTTAATATGATGGTCGCCAACGATGTTGATCAATCGTGGACATCCGTTCGTCTGGAGGCGGGTCAGGCGATCAATCGGAACGAGCTGATTGTCGCCTTGGGGCGCAAGTTACAGGGGTATCTGATTCGCCACGAGGATGAAGGATTCGCTGCTATTCAGGCAGAGTGGGAATCTAACCATTTGTGGCAAGGGCGTGAGGTTACGTTGATTGCGGGTACGCATACTGTTGATGGCGTGGTAGCCGGCGTTGATCAGCAGGGCGCATTGCGTCTTAACGTCGCAGGGCAGGAAAAAGCCTTTAGTGGTGGCGAGCTGAGCTTGAGGTTGCGCCATGATTCTTGAAATGGATTGCGGTAACAGTTTTATCAAGTGGCGAGTACTTGATGGCGATGCTGTGGTTGAAGGTGGAGTTGTAGATTCCGATGCTGGTCTCATAGCCGCGCTCTTGGCAACTCCATTGCTGCGCATCACGCGTTGCCGTTTGGTGAGTGTGCGCAGTGACGACGAAACTGCGAGTCTGGCATCTCTCTTATCGTCCACATTCTCGGTAGAAGTAATATGTGCTAGCCCGGCAAGAGTGATGGCGGGGGTAACGAACGGTTATGAGGATTTCGAGCGTCTAGGCTTGGACCGCTGGCTAGCCTTGGTTGGCGCATATGAGCTCTCTAGGCGCGCCTGCCTTGTACTGGATCTGGGTACAGCCGTAACGGCCGATTTTGTGGCTAAAGACGGTAAGCATTTAGGTGGGTTTATATGCCCTGGATTGCCGTTAATGCGTAACGAGTTGCGCACGCATACCCGGCGAATCAGATATGACAATCTTTCCGCTGAGCAGGCGTTGTTGCGAAATAGCCCAGGGCGGACGACTGTTGAAGCTGTGGAGCGCGGCTGTCTAATGATGTTGCGAGGATTCGTCCTGAGTCAGCTGCAATTGGCACGTGATTACTGGGGGGGTGATTTCGAGGTGTTTCTCACGGGCGGTGATGCAAATCTCGTGGCATGTACTGTGCCTGAGGGTCGCTTGGTGAAAGATCTTGTGTTCATAGGCTTGGCTGCAGCTTGTCCTGTTTATTGAGGTTTTTATGCGCTGGTTGTTGCTGCTGCTGGTTGTATTGAATATTTTCTACTTTATATGGCATCAGCAAGAGGCTCCTCTTAAAGCGAAGGAGGTTGTATCTCTATCGTTGTACAAAGGAAGCAAGCAGGAAATACAGCTGCTGAGTGAAACGCGAACGGGGCTTGTCCCTTTACAATCTGGAGAAGGCGCGAGCAGTGATAAGGATGTCTGCTTCTACCTGAGCGGGTTGATCCGTTCTGACGCTGAGACCAAGATTAAAGAAAGTTTGTCAGATGCAGGCATAAAGAGTGGTTTGGACAGCCTGGAAGGTGCGGGCGCAGGTGATTTTGTCCTGGTCCTTTCTCCATCGGACAATGTGCAGGCTGTTGAAAAGGTTCTACAAAGTCTTCTCAATGAATTCAATGAGTTGAAATACGAAAAAAAGCAGTGCCGGGGGTTGCAGGTGTCCGATAGTTTGCATAGAATGGCGCCCGCTCCACAGTGAACACCGGAAACGGTTTTAAATGTGAAGTGAGTCATCAAGCTAACTTAATGATTTAATTGAGAAAAGCGGTTGACAAAGAGTTGGGATGCTGTATAATCCTGCTCAGCTCAGGAGGGGTTCCCGAGCGGCCAAAGGGATCAGACTGTAAATCTGACGTCTACGACTTCGAAGGTTCGAATCCTTCCCCCTCCACCATATTTGCGCAAATCAGCATGATTTGCGGGTGTAGTTTAGTGGTAGAACCTCAGCCTTCCAAGCTGATGATGCGGGTTCGATTCCCGCCACCCGCTCCATTCGCGCTGGTTTCAATGGTGTTTTGCTCTTGTAGCTCAGTTGGTAGAGCACACCCTTGGTAAGGGTGAGGTCAGCGGTTCAAATCCGCTCAAGAGCTCCATATAAACAAGGCAGATATGAAAATATCTGCCTTTGTTTTAACGGGCTGAAAAGCTTGTCCGGAGTGTTTGCTGGTGGCGCTGTTGTAAGGTGTTGCTACTCTGGTTGGCGATTACTGTCGTTGGTGGCCTGCATTCTGCTGCTGGCGTGTCGTTAGGTTTTGGGCTTGGCGATAAAGTAATTGCAAAGGTTGTTGAAAAGTCTCTCTCGGGTCTGCATAATCGGCGGCTCGATAATGTTTTAGGTCAGTAGCTCAATTGGCAGAGCGACGGTCTCCAAAACCGTAGGTTGGGGGTTCGATTCCCTCCTGACCTGCCAGATTCGCTCAATGCGTCTGGCTTTCTTTTCACAGGATCCTCTTTGATGACTCCCAAGGCTGAAGTTCAAGGCTCTCGCTTCGATCTCCTCAAGTGGCTAGTAGTGGTTGCGCTTGTGGTAGTTGGCGTTGTTGGGAATCAGTATTATTCTGGTTCGCCGATCCTGTATCGCGTCATTGCACTTCTTGTGATTGCTGCTGTTGCTGCCTACGTAGGTTTGCAAACCGCAAAAGGCAAGTCGTTTGCTGTCTTGGTAAAGGAAGCTCGTACTGAGATTCGTAAAGTCGTATGGCCGACTCGCCAAGAAACTACGCAGACTACGTTGATCGTAGTGGCTGTTGTTCTTGTTATGGCGTTGCTGTTGTGGGGTTTGGATTCCCTGCTCGGCTGGCTTGTTTCCTTGATTGTTGGCTAAGGGTGTCCCGTGGCTAAGCGTTGGTACGTAGTGCATGCTTATTCGGGTTACGAAAAGCATGTTATGCGCTCTTTGATTGAGCGTATTAAGCTGGCAGGCATGGAAGATGGCTTCGGCGAAATTCTGGTTCCCACTGAAGAAGTGGTTGAAATGCGTAATGGCCAGAAACGCAAAAGCGAACGCAAGTTCTTCCCTGGTTATGTGCTAGTCCAGATGGATATGAGTGAAGGTACTTGGCACTTGGTCAAGGATACCCCTCGTGTCATGGGATTCATCGGTGGCACTGCTGATAAGCCTGCACCGATTACAGACAAAGAGGCAGAAGCAATTCTGCGTCGCGTTGCTGATGGCAGCGACAAGCCCAAGCCGAAGACACTGTTCGAGCCGGGCGAAGTTGTTCGCGTCACCGACGGTCCGTTTGCCGACTTTAACGGCACGGTCGAAGAAGTTAACTACGAAAAGAGTCGCATCCAGGTGGCTGTACTCATTTTCGGACGTTCCACTCCGGTGGAGCTAGAGTTTAGCCAGGTCGAAAAGGTCTAGCTGAACACGCATCCCAACCCCACGGCTTCGGTCGTGGGGTTTTGTCGTCACTGGGATAAACACGCAAGTAACCGGGGAGCCTTTTAAGTTAGGCGTCTGAACCCGTAATTGGAGTGCCTCATGGCCAAGAAGATTACCGCTTACATCAAGCTGCAAGTGAAGGCCGCTCAGGCCAACCCAAGCCCACCTGTTGGTCCAGCTTTGGGTCAGCACGGTGTGAACATCATGGAATTCTGCAAAGCTTTCAACGCCCGTACTCAGGGTATTGAGCCAGGCCTGCCGACTCCAGTGATCATCACTGTATACAGCGACCGTAGCTTCACATTCGAAACCAAGTCGACCCCTGCTTCGGTTCTGCTGAAGAAGGCTGCTGGTCTGACTAGCGGTTCGGCTCGCCCTAACACCGTTAAGGTTGGCACCGTTACCCGTGCTCAGCTGGAAGAAATCGCGAAAACCAAAAACGCGGATCTGACTGCAGCTGATTTGGATGCAGCCGTGCGTACCATCGCCGGTTCTGCTCGTAGCATGGGTCTTAACGTGGAGGGTGTGTAATGGCTAAGCTGACTAAGCGTCAAAAGGCAATCGCCGGTAAAATTGAAGCTGGCAAGTCTTACAACTTTGTAGACGCTGCTGCTTTGCTGGCTGAGCTGTCGACTGTTAAGTTCAGCGAGTCTTTCGACATCGCTGTTAACCTGGGCGTAGACCCACGTAAATCTGACCAGGTTGTTCGTAGCGCAACTGTGCTGCCACACGGCACTGGCAAGACTGTACGTGTAGCTGTGTTCACCCAGGGGCCAGCTGCTGAAGCTGCTTTGGCTGCTGGCGCTGATCGCGTTGGTATGGATGACCTGGCTGCCGAAATGAAAGGCGGCGACCTGAACTACGACGTAGTTATTGCATCCCCGGACGCAATGCGTGTTGTAGGTCAGTTGGGTCAGATCCTCGGCCCGCGTGGTCTGATGCCTAACCCTAAGGTTGGTACTGTAACTCCAGACGTAGCAACTGCGGTTAAGAACGCAAAAGCTGGTCAGGTTCGTTATCGCACCGACAAAAACGGTATCATCCACACTTCCGTTGGCAAGGTCGGTTTCGACGCTGTTCAACTGAAGGAAAACGTTGAAGCCCTGATCGCTGATTTGAAGCGTATCAAGCCAGCTTCCTCGAAAGGTATTTATGTTAAGCGCGTTACTCTGAGCACCACTATGGGCCCAGGCCTGGTCATCGACCAAGGTTCGTTGAACGCGTAAGACAAATTGGCGCAGTGTGCTGCGCCAATGAAAGATTGGGGTCCCTGCCTGGCGGGGGCTATCCAAGACCGTAGGCGGCGCAAGTCTTAAACCTCAAGCCTACGCAGATGGTGCTCCCGGTTCCTTACCGAATCAGACACCAAAACGACATCCGACTCAGGTCAGATGAAACGGTAACAAGCAGGAGTTAAACCCGTGGCAATTAAACTCGAAGACAAGAAGGCCATCGTCGCTGAAGTCAACGAGGCTGCCAAAGTTGCCCTGTCTGCTGTTGTGGCTGATGCCCGCGGTGTGACAGTAGGCGCTATGACCGGACTCCGTAAAGAGGCTCGTGAAGCTGGCGTTTACGTACGTGTTGTACGTAACACCCTGCTCAAGCGCGCTGTTGCTGACACTGAATACAGTGTTCTCAACGACGTGTTCACTGGCCCGACCTTGATCGCATTCTCCAACGAGCATCCAGGCGCTGCTGCCCGTTTGTTCAAAGAGTTCGCTAAAGGTCAGGATAAGTTCGAGATCAAGGCAGCTGCGTTCGAGGGCAAGTTCCTCGCAGCTAATCAGATCGACGTACTGGCAAGTCTGCCGACCCGTGACGAAGCAATTTCTCAGCTGATGAGCGTGATTCAAGGCGCTACCAGCAAATTGGCTCGTACTCTGGCGGCACTTCGCGACCAGAAAGAAGCAGCTGCAGCTTAAGGCTGAGCAACTCCTTTCAGCGTTTATTGTTTATTTCGATGGCCGCATAGGCTGTCACCCCAATACAGGAATTTATAGTCATGTCTCTGACTAACGAGCAAATCATCGAAGCAATCGGCGAGAAATCCGTTCTGGAAATCGTTGAGCTGATCAAAGCAATGGAAGAGAAGTTCGGCGTTTCGGCTGCTGCTGCTTCTGCTGGTCCTGCTGTTGCTGCTGCTGTCGTTGAAGAGCAAACTGAATTCAATGTCATGCTGGTTGAAGCTGGCGAGAAGAAAGTTAACGTGATCAAGGCTGTTCGTGAGCTGACTGGTCTGGGCTTGAAAGAAGCCAAGGCAGTAGTTGACGGCGCTCCAGCAATGGTTCTGGAAGCTGTTGCTAAAGACGCAGCTGACAAAGCCAAAGCTGCTCTGGAAGAAGCAGGCGCTAAAGTCGAGCTGAAGTAAGCATCGACTTTGCGTCTCCAGCCCAAGCGTTAAGCTGAGGCTGATGGCTGGTGGCTCATGCCACCGGCCTTTTTCCGTTCTTGGCAGCCGACTGGGTTGGCGCCATAAACGAGCTGTAACCACCCTGTGCGGTGGAGCAAACCAAGGGGTTTGCACGATTTTCTGGCTGCTCCCGTCGGGAGAGGCCAAACAAGCAGGTGACCAAGCTGGGGAACGCTGATGGCTTACTCATATACTGAGAAAAAACGTATCCGCAAGGACTTTAGCAAGTTGCCGGACGTCATGGATGTGCCGTATCTCTTGGCAATCCAGCTGGATTCGTATCGTGAATTCTTGCAGGCGGGAGCGACTAAAGATCAGTTCCGCGACGTGGGCCTGCATGCGGCCTTCAAATCCGTTTTCCCGATCATCAGCTACTCCGGCAATGCTGCGCTGGAGTATGTCGGTTATCGCCTGGGCGAACCGGCATTTGATGTCAAAGAATGCGTGTTGCGCGGTGTGACTTACGCCGTACCTTTGCGGGTGAAGGTTCGTTTGATCATTTTCGACAAAGAATCGTCGAATAAAGCGATCAAGGACATCAAAGAGCAAGAAGTCTACATGGGTGAAATCCCCCTGATGACTGAAAACGGTACCTTCGTAATCAACGGTACCGAGCGTGTAATTGTTTCCCAGCTGCACCGTTCCCCGGGCGTGTTCTTTGACCACGACCGCGGTAAGACGCACAGCTCCGGTAAGCTGCTGTATTCCGCGCGTATCATTCCTTACCGTGGTTCGTGGTTGGACTTTGAGTTCGACCCTAAAGACTGCGTGTTCGTACGTATTGACCGTCGTCGCAAGCTGCCTGCGTCCGTATTGCTGCGCGCGCTCGGCTATAGCACTGAGCAAGTACTGGAAGCGTTCTACACCACTAACGTTTTCCACGTTCAAGGCGAAAGCATCAGCCTGGAACTGGTACCTCAGCGCCTGCGCGGTGAAATCGCTGCCATCGACATTACCGATGACAAAGGCAAGGTGATTGTTGAGCAGGGTCGTCGTATCACTGCTCGCCATATCAACCAGCTGGAAAAAGCCGGTATCAAAGAGCTCGTTATGCCTCTGGACTATGTCCTGGGTCGCACGACGGCCAAAGCTATCGTGCACCCGGCGACTGGCGAAATCATTGCTGAGTGCAACACCGAGCTGACCACTGAAATCCTGGCAAAAGTTGCCAAGAGCCAAGTCGTACGCATCGAAACGTTGTACACCAACGATATCGACTGCGGTCCGTTCATTTCGGACACGCTGAAAATTGACTCCACCAGCAACCAACTGGAAGCGCTGGTTGAGATCTATCGCATGATGCGTCCTGGCGAGCCTCCAACCAAGGATGCTGCCGAGACTCTGTTCAACAACCTGTTCTTCAGCCCTGAGCGCTATGACCTGTCTGCGGTCGGCCGGATGAAGTTCAACCGTCGTATCGGTCGTACCGAAATCGAAGGTTCGGGCGTGTTGTGCAAAGAAGACATCGTCGCGGTACTGAAGACTCTGGTCGACATCCGTAACGGCAAAGGCATCGTCGATGACATCGACCACCTGGGTAACCGTCGTGTTCGCTGCGTAGGCGAAATGGCTGAAAACCAGTTCCGCGTTGGCCTGGTACGTGTTGAGCGTGCGGTCAAAGAGCGTCTGTCGATGGCTGAAAGCGAAGGCCTGATGCCGCAAGACTTGATCAACGCCAAGCCAGTGGCTGCGGCAGTGAAAGAGTTCTTCGGTTCCAGCCAGTTGTCCCAGTTCATGGACCAGAACAACCCGCTGTCCGAGATCACCCACAAGCGCCGTGTTTCTGCACTGGGCCCGGGCGGTCTGACACGTGAGCGTGCCGGCTTTGAAGTGCGTGACGTACACCCGACTCACTACGGTCGTGTATGCCCGATTGAAACGCCAGAAGGTCCGAACATTGGTCTGATCAACTCCTTGGCTGCCTATGCGCGCACCAACCAGTACGGCTTCCTCGAGAGCCCGTACCGTGTAGTGAAAGACGCGCTGGTTACCGACGAGATCGTGTTCCTTTCTGCTATTGAAGAAGCGGATCACGTTATTGCTCAGGCTTCGGCCACCATGAACGACCAGAAAGTCCTGGTTGATGAACTGGTAGCTGTTCGTCACTTGAACGAATTCACCGTTAAGGCGCCGGAAGACGTCACCTTGATGGACGTTTCGCCGAAGCAAGTAGTTTCGGTTGCTGCGTCGCTGATTCCGTTCCTCGAGCACGACGACGCCAACCGTGCGTTGATGGGTTCGAACATGCAGCGTCAAGCTGTACCAACACTGCGCGCTGACAAGCCGCTGGTAGGTACTGGCATGGAGCGTAACGTAGCTCGTGACTCCGGCGTTTGCGTCGTGGCACGTCGTGGCGGCGTTATTGATTCCGTTGATGCAAGCCGTATCGTGGTTCGTGTTGCTGATGATGAAGTTGAGACCGGCGAAGCTGGTGTTGATATCTACAACCTGACCAAATACACCCGCTCCAACCAGAACACCTGCATCAACCAGCGTCCGCTGGTGCGTAAAGGTGATCGGGTTCAGCGCAGCGACATCATGGCCGATGGTCCGTCCACCGATATGGGTGAACTGGCTCTGGGTCAGAACATGCGTATCGCCTTCATGGCATGGAACGGCTTCAACTTCGAAGACTCCATCTGCCTGTCGGAACGTGTTGTTCAAGAAGACCGTTTCACCACGATCCACATTCAGGAACTGACCTGTGTGGCCCGTGACACCAAGCTTGGCCCTGAGGAAATCACTGCAGACATCCCGAACGTGGGTGAGGCTGCACTGAACAAGCTGGACGAAGCCGGTATCGTTTACGTCGGCGCCGAAGTTGGCCCGGGCGACATCCTGGTAGGTAAGGTCACTCCGAAAGGCGAGACCCAACTGACCCCGGAAGAAAAACTGCTGCGTGCAATCTTCGGTGAAAAAGCCAGCGACGTTAAAGACACCTCCCTGCGCGTACCAACCGGTACCAAAGGTACTGTCATTGACGTACAAGTCTTCACTCGTGATGGCGTAGAGCGTGATGCTCGTGCCTTGTCGATCGAGAAGACTCAGCTGGACGAAATCCGCAAGGATCTGAACGAAGAGTTCCGCATTGTTGAAGGCGCTACTTTCGAACGTCTGCGCTCTGCCCTGGTCGGTCAAATTGCCGAGGGTGGTGCAGGTCTGAAGAAAGGCCAGGAAATCACCAATGAAGTGCTGGACGGTCTTGAGCACGGGCAGTGGTTCAAACTGCGCATGGCTGAAGATGCTCTGAACGAGCAACTTGAGAAAGCTCAGGCTTACATCATCGATCGCCGTCGTCTGCTGGACGACAAGTTCGAAGACAAGAAGCGCAAACTGCAGCAGGGCGATGACCTGGCTCCAGGCGTGCTGAAAATCGTCAAGGTTTACCTGGCAATCCGTCGTCGCATCCAGCCGGGTGACAAGATGGCTGGTCGTCACGGTAACAAAGGTGTGGTCTCCGTGATCATGCCGGTTGAAGACATGCCGTACGATGCCAATGGCACCCCGGTTGATGTTGTTCTCAACCCGTTGGGCGTACCTTCGCGTATGAACGTTGGTCAGATTCTCGAAACCCATTTGGGCCTAGCAGCCAAAGGTTTGGGCGAGAAGATCAACCTCATGATTGAAGAACAGCGCAAGGTTGCTGACCTGCGTAAGTTCCTGCATGAGATCTACAACGAAATTGGCGGTCGTCAAGAAAGCCTGGATGACTTCTCTGATCAAGAAATCCTTGATCTGGCGAAGAACCTTCGTGGCGGTGTGCCGATGGCTACCCCGGTGTTCGACGGTGCCAAAGAAAGCGAAATCAAGGCAATGCTTCGTTTGGCAGACCTGCCAGACAGCGGCCAGATGGTGCTGACTGATGGCCGTACCGGCAACAAGTTTGAGCGTCCGGTTACCGTTGGCTACATGTACATGCTGAAGCTGAACCACTTGGTAGACGACAAGATGCACGCTCGTTCTACTGGTTCTTACAGCCTGGTTACCCAACAGCCGTTGGGTGGTAAGGCGCAGTTCGGTGGTCAGCGTTTCGGGGAGATGGAGGTCTGGGCGCTGGAAGCTTACGGCGCGGCATACACTCTGCAAGAAATGCTCACAGTGAAGTCGGACGATGTGAACGGTCGTACCAAGATGTACAAAAACATCGTGGACGGCGATCACCGTATGGAGCCGGGCATGCCCGAGTCCTTCAACGTGTTGATCAAAGAAATTCGTTCCCTCGGCATCGATATCGATCTGGAAACCGAATAACACGTGACGCGAATCGAGAGCGGGGCTGCACTGCCCGCTCTCTGCTCCGCCAGGAGGAAAGGCCTTGAAAGACCTACTGAATTTGCTGAAAAACCAGGGTCAAGTCGAAGAGTTCGACGCCATCCGTATTGGATTGGCATCGCCTGAGATGATCCGTTCGTGGTCGTTCGGTGAAGTTAAAAAGCCGGAAACCATCAACTACCGTACGTTCAAACCTGAGCGTGACGGTCTGTTCTGCGCCAAAATTTTTGGCCCGGTAAAGGATTACGAGTGCCTGTGCGGTAAGTACAAGCGCTTGAAGCATCGCGGTGTGATCTGTGAGAAGTGCGGCGTTGAAGTTGCACTGGCCAAGGTCCGTCGTGAGCGCATGGCTCACATTGAACTGGCTTCGCCAGTTGCACACATCTGGTTCCTGAAATCGCTGCCGTCCCGTATCGGCTTGCTGATGGACATGACCCTGCGTGATATCGAACGCGTTCTCTACTTCGAGAGCTATGTTGTTATCGATCCAGGCATGACCACCCTTGAAAAAGGTCAGTTGCTGAACGACGAGCAGTATTTCGAAGCGCTGGAAGAGTTCGGTGACGACTTCGATGCCCGTATGGGTGCCGAGGCTGTGCGTGAGCTGCTGCACGCTATCGATCTGGAACACGAGATTGGCCGTCTGCGTGAAGAAATTCCGCAAACCAACTCCGAAACCAAAATCAAGAAGCTGTCCAAGCGCTTGAAGTTGATGGAAGCCTTCCTGGGCTCCGGCAACCTTCCAGAGTGGATGGTTCTGACCGTTCTGCCGGTTCTGCCGCCAGATCTGCGTCCTTTGGTTCCGTTGGATGGTGGTCGTTTCGCGACTTCCGACCTCAACGATCTGTATCGTCGAGTGATCAACCGTAACAACCGCTTGAAGCGCCTGCTTGATCTGTCCGCTCCGGACATCATCGTGCGTAACGAAAAGCGTATGTTGCAAGAAGCTGTCGACGCCTTGCTGGACAACGGTCGTCGTGGTCGCGCCATCACGGGTTCGAACAAGCGTCCTCTGAAATCCTTGGCTGACATGATCAAGGGTAAGCAAGGTCGTTTCCGTCAGAACTTGCTCGGTAAGCGTGTTGACTACTCGGGTCGTTCGGTAATTACCGTAGGTCCGACGCTGCGTCTGCACCAGTGCGGTCTGCCTAAGAAAATGGCACTTGAACTGTTCAAGCCGTTCATCTTCGGCAAGCTGGAAATGCGTGGTCTTGCTACCACCATTAAAGCTGCCAAGAAAATGGTTGAGCGTGAGCTGCCAGAGGTTTGGGACGTTCTCGCTGAAGTGATTCGCGAACACCCGGTGCTCCTCAACCGTGCACCAACGCTTCACCGTCTGGGTATTCAGGCATTTGAACCGGTACTGATCGAAGGTAAAGCTATCCAGCTGCACCCTCTGGTCTGTGCTGCGTACAACGCCGACTTCGACGGCGACCAGATGGCTGTACACGTACCGCTGACACTGGAAGCCCAGTTGGAAGCCCGTGCGTTGATGATGTCGACCAACAACATTCTGTCGCCAGCGAACGGTGAGCCAATCATCGTTCCATCGCAGGACGTTGTATTGGGTCTGTACTACATGACTCGTGAAGCGATCAACGCCAAAGGCGAAGGTCGTGTATTCGCGGATCTGCAAGAAGTTGACCGTGTGTTCCGTGCCGGCGAAGCCGCACTGCACGCCAAGGTTAAAGTGCGGATCACCGAAACCGTCAACGACCGTGATGGCGGCAGCGTGACCAACACCCGTATCGTCGACACCACTGTCGGTCGTGCGCTGTTGTTCCAGGTTGTTCCAAAAGGCCTGTCGTACGATGTCGTCAACTTGCCAATGAAGAAAAAGGCAATCTCCAAGCTGATCAACCAGTGCTACCGCGTGGTTGGTTTGAAAGAGACTGTGATCTTCGCTGACCAGTTGATGTATACCGGTTTCGCTTACTCGACTATTTCCGGCGTTTCGATCGGTGTTAACGACTTCGTTATCCCGGATGAAAAAGCGCGCATCATCGGTGCTGCTACCGACGAAGTGAAAGAAATCGAAAGTCAGTACGCCTCGGGCCTGGTAACACAGGGCGAGAAGTACAACAAAGTAATCGACCTTTGGTCGAAAGCTAACGATGAAGTTTCCAAGGCGATGATGTCGAACCTCTCGAAAGAGAAGGTTATCGACCGTCACGGTGATGAAGTTGAGCAAGAGTCGTTCAACTCCATGTACATGATGGCCGACTCCGGCGCACGGGGTTCTGCTGCGCAGATCCGTCAGCTGGCCGGTATGCGTGGTCTGATGGCCAAGCCGGACGGTTCCATCATCGAAACGCCGATTACTGCGAACTTCCGTGAAGGTTTGAGCGTACTTCAGTACTTCATCTCCACTCACGGTGCTCGTAAGGGTCTTGCGGATACGGCCTTGAAAACGGCTAACTCCGGTTACTTGACGCGTCGTCTGGTAGACGTAGCGCAAGATCTGGTAGTGACTGAAGTCGACTGCGGTACCGAACACGGTCTGCTGATGACTCCGCACATTGAAGGCGGCGACGTTGTAGAGCCGTTGGGTGAACGTGTACTGGGTCGAGTAATCGCCCGTGACGTATTCAAGCCAGGTACTGATGAAGTTATCGTTCCTGCTGGCACCCTGGTTGATGAGAAGTGGGTTGAGTTCATCGAGCTGAACAGCATTGACGAAGTTATCGTACGTTCGCCAATCAGCTGCGAAACCCGTTTCGGTATCTGCGCCAAGTGCTACGGTCGCGATCTGGCTCGTGGTCACCAGGTGAACATCGGTGAAGCTGTCGGCGTAATCGCTGCTCAGTCGATCGGTGAGCCAGGTACGCAGCTGACAATGCGTACGTTCCACATCGGTGGTGCGGCAAGCCGGACCTCTGCTGCTGACAGCGTTCAGGTTAAGAATGGCGGTACTGTCCGTCTTCACAACCTGAAGCACGTTGAGCGTGTAGATGGTTGCCTGGTAGCCGTATCGCGTTCGGGTGAGCTGGCAATCGCTGATGACTTCGGTCGTGAGCGTGAGCGTTACAAGCTGCCGTACGGTGCCGTAATTTCGGTTAAAGAAGGTGACAAGGTTGACGCTGGCTCGATCGTAGCCAAGTGGGATCCGCACACTCACCCAATCGTTACCGAAATGAAAGGTACCGTGACCTACGTGGGCATGGAAGAAGGCATCACGATCAAGCGTCAAACTGACGAATTGACCGGTATGACCAACATTGAAGTGCTTGACGCCAAAGACCGTCCAGCTGCCGGCAAAGAAATTCGCCCGGCCGTTAAGATGGTAGGTGTTGATGGTAAGGATCTGTTGTTGCCAGGTACCGACGTACCGGCTCAGTACTTCCTGCCAGCCAACGCATTGGTCGGTGTAGCGGATGGTGCGGAAATCGCGATCGGTGACGTTATCGCTCGTATTCCGCAAGAGACTTCGAAAACTCGAGACATCACCGGTGGTCTGCCACGCGTTGCTGACTTGTTCGAAGCGCGTCGTCCGAAAGAAGCCTCTATTTTGGCTGAAGTCAGCGGCACCATCGCGTTCGGTAAAGAGACCAAAGGCAAGCGCCGTCTGGTTATTACCCCGAACGACGGTACCGATCCGTACGAAGAGCTGATTCCAAAGTGGCGTCACCTGAACGTCTTCGAAGGCGAGCAAGTGAACCGCGGCGAAGTTATCTCCGACGGTCCAAGCGATCCACACGATATCCTGCGTTTGCTGGGTGTGAGTGCGCTGGCCAAGTACATCGTTAACGAGATTCAAGACGTTTACCGTCTGCAAGGCGTGAAGATCAACGATAAGCACATCGAGACCATCCTGCGTCAGATGCTGCGTAAAGTTGAAATTTCCGAGTCTGGTGATTCCTCCTTCATCAAGGGCGACCAGATGGAGCTGACGCAGGTACTGGTCGAGAACGAGCGCCTGGGTAATGAAGACAAATTTGTGTCCAAGTTCACTCGCGTTCTGTTGGGTATCACCAAAGCGTCGTTGTCGACTGAATCGTTCATCTCCGCGGCCTCTTTCCAAGAGACAACCCGCGTACTGACCGAAGCAGCGGTAACCGGCAAGCGCGACTACCTGCGCGGCCTGAAAGAAAACGTTGTCGTGGGTCGTTTGATCCCGGCAGGTACTGGTTTGGCCTATCACAGCGAGCGTAAGCGTCGCCGTGATGCAGACAAACCATTGCGCGTAAGCGCCAGTGAAGTGGAAGCTGCACTGACCGAAGCGCTGAACTCCAGCGGTAACTGAGTTCTGCGATAAATAAGGGTAGGCCCCGGTCTTTCCGTTCATCGAATCACGACAATTAGTCGAGCTTTGATGGGGGAGGGGTCGGGGCTTTGCCTTGACTGGGGGCAGGATCCTCTTTAGACTCTTGTACCCCTAAATTTGGCGGGGATTCGTTCCTGTCATTTTGCTTTTCTTGCAAGACAATAGCGTCGCAAGACAACAGTGGAGCTAGTAGATGGCAACTATCAACCAGCTGGTACGTCAGCCGCGTAAGCGTATCGTCGAGAAATCCGACGTACCTGCGCTGCAAAACTGCCCGCAACGTCGTGGCGTATGCACCCGTGTGTATACAACTACGCCGAAAAAACCTAACTCGGCACTGCGTAAAGTATGCCGTGTGCGCCTGACCAACGGTTTCGAGGTTTCCTCGTACATCGGTGGTGAAGGTCACAACCTGCAAGAACACAGCGTGGTACTGATCCGTGGCGGTCGTGTAAAAGACTTGCCAGGTGTTCGTTACCACACCGTTCGCGGCTCTTTGGATACTTCCGGTGTTAAAGGTCGTAACCAAGGTCGTTCGAAGTACGGTACCAAAAAGCCGAAGTAGTCTTCGGTCGCTGGTAAATAAATGCAGATTTCTTTTTTTCTGAGTCGATAAGAGTAAGGTCGGGCGTGCATCCACAGGGTGTAATGGTCCCGAGCTAACCTGAAGACCGTTTGAGGGCTTATCCATGCCAAGAAGACGCGTAGCAGCCAAGCGCGAAGTGCTTGACGATCCAAAATACGGAAGCCAAATCCTGGCCAAGTTCATGAACCACGTGATGGAAAGCGGTAAAAAAGCCGTTGCCGAGCGTATCGTTTATGGCGCGCTGGAAAAGGTTAAAGAACGTAAGAACGGCGATCCCCTGGAACTCTTCGAGAAAGCACTCGACGCCATCGCTCCGCTGGTCGAAGTGAAGTCGCGCCGTGTAGGCGGTGCTACTTACCAGGTTCCGGTCGAAGTTCGTCCTTCCCGTCGTAACGCTTTGGCAATGCGCTGGTTGGTAGACTTCGCACGTAAGCGTGGCGAAAAGTCTATGGCTTTGCGCTTGGCTGGCGAACTGCTGGACGCTGCTGAAGGCAAGGGCGCAGCAGTTAAGAAGCGTGAAGACGTGCACCGTATGGCTGAAGCTAACAAAGCTTTCTCGCACTACCGCTTCTAATTTCAGCGCTATTCACTTTGCGAGGGCTTTATGGCTCGTACTACACCGATTAACCGCTACCGTAACATTGGTATCTGTGCACACGTGGACGCGGGTAAAACCACGACTACTGAGCGGGTACTTTTTTACACTGGCAAAAGTCACAAGATGGGCGAGGTGCATGATGGCGCCGCGACCACAGACTGGATGGTGCAGGAGCAGGAGCGTGGTATTACCATTACTTCTGCTGCGATCACTACCTTTTGGCAGGGTTCTAACAAGCAGTACGATAACTACCGCTTCAACGTAATCGATACCCCGGGCCACGTAGACTTCACTATTGAAGTTGAGCGTTCCCTGCGTGTACTCGATGGCGCGGTTGTTGTGTTCTGCGGCACCTCGGGTGTTGAGCCTCAGTCCGAAACCGTATGGCGTCAAGCCAACAAGTACGGTGTTCCACGTCTTGTTTACGTAAACAAGATGGACCGTGCTGGTGCTAACTTCCTGCGCGTGATCGGTCAGATCAAAACTCGTCTGGGTCACACTCCGGTGCCAATCCAGTTGGCTATCGGTTCCGAAGATAACTTCCAGGGTCAGATCGATCTGATGTCCATGGAAGCGGTTTACTGGAGCGATGCTGACAAGGGTATGACTGCGCGTCGTGAAGCTATTCCTGCAGAACTGCAAGAGTTGGCTGAAGAGTGGCGCAGCAACATGGTTGAGGCTGCGGCTGAAGCCAGCGAAGAGCTGATGAACAAGTATCTGGAAGGTGAAGAACTCACCATCCCGGAAATCAAAGCGGCTCTGCGTCAGCGTACTATCGCCGGCGAGATCGTTTTGGCTGTTTGCGGTTCTTCCTTCAAGAACAAGGGTGTTCCCCTGGTTCTCGACGCCGTGATCGACTACCTGCCGGCACCGGTAGATATTCCTGCCATCAAGGGTACTGACCCTGATGACGAGACTATCGAGCTGGAGCGTCATGCAGACGATAACGAGCCGTTCTCGGCTCTGGCGTTCAAGATCGCGACTGACCCATTCGTGGGTACTTTGACCTTCGTCCGCGTTTACTCGGGCGTGTTGAACTCCGGTGACGGCGTAATCAACTCGGTTAAAGGCAAGAAAGAGCGCGTGGGTCGTATGGTGCAAATGCACGCTAACGCCCGCGAAGAGATCAAGGAAGTACGCGCTGGTGACATCGCGGCCTTGATCGGCATGAAGGACGTCACCACTGGTGAAACCTTGTGCAACGCTGACAAGCCAATCATCCTGGTTCGCATGGACTTCCCGGAGCCGGTTATTTCGGTTGCTGTTGAGCCAAAAACCAAGGATGACCAGGAAAAAATGGGTATTGCACTGGGCAAACTTGCTCAGGAAGACCCGTCTTTCCGCGTTAAAACTGATGAAGAGACTGGTCAGACGATCATCTCCGGCATGGGCGAATTGCACCTCGACATCCTGGTTGACCGGATGAAGCGTGAGTTCAACGTTGAAGCCAACATCGGTAAGCCTCAGGTTTCTTATCGTGAGCGCATCACGAAGAACTGTGAAATCGAAGGCAAGTTCGTTCGTCAGTCCGGCGGTCGTGGTCAGTTCGGTCACTGCTGGATCCGTTTTGCACCTGCTGACGAAGGTCAGGAAGGTCTGCAGTTCGTGAACGAAGTGGTAGGTGGTGTGGTTCCTAAGGAATACATCCCGGCTATCCAGAAGGGTATCGAAGAGCAGATGAAGAACGGTGTTGTTGCCGGCTATCCGCTGATCGGCCTGAAGGCTACCGTGTTTGATGGTTCTTACCACGACGTCGACTCCAACGAGATGGCGTTTAAGGTGGCTGCTTCCATGGCTACCAAGCAACTGGCCCAGAAGGGCGGTGGTGAGTTGCTTGAGCCGATCATGGCGGTAGAGGTTGTTACACCTGAAGACTATATGGGTGACGTGATGGGCGACTTGAACCGTCGTCGCGGCATGATCCAGGGTATGGAAGATACGGTCTCCGGCAAAGTTATTCGTGCTGAAGTTCCGTTGGGCGAGATGTTCGGTTATGCGACCGACGTTCGTTCCATGTCTCAGGGTCGCGCAAGCTACTCTATGGAATTCAAAAAATACGATACAGCGCCGTCGCACATCGTCGATGCTGTTACTAAAAAACAAGGCTGATTTAGTTCAGTCCTTTAGGCAAGGAGTTAATTGTCGTGGCTAAAGAAAAATTTGATCGTTCCCTACCGCACGTCAACGTTGGCACTATCGGTCACGTTGACCATGGTAAAACCACGCTGACCGCAGCTCTGACTCGTGTTTGCTCCGAAGTTTTCGGTTCTGCTCGTGTTGACTTCGACAAGATCGACAGCGCGCCAGAAGAAAAAGCTCGTGGTATCACCATCAACACTGCTCACGTTGAGTACAACTCGACTATTCGTCACTACGCTCACGTTGACTGCCCAGGTCACGCTGACTACGTGAAGAACATGATCACTGGTGCTGCCCAAATGGACGGCGCGATCTTGGTTTGTTCGGCCGCTGATGGTCCGATGCCACAAACTCGTGAGCACATCCTGCTGTCCCGTCAGGTAGGCGTTCCGTACATCGTGGTTTTCCTGAACAAGGCTGACCTGGTAGACGACGCTGAGCTGCTGGAACTGGTTGAGATGGAAGTGCGCGATCTGCTGAGCACTTACGACTTCCCAGGTGACGACACTCCGATCATCATCGGTTCTGCTCGTATGGCTCTGGAAGGCCTGGACGACAACGAAATGGGCACCACTGCCGTTCGTAAACTGGTTGAAACTCTGGATACCTACATCCCAGAACCAGTTCGTCTGACCGACAAGCCGTTCCTGATGCCAATCGAAGACGTATTCTCGATCTCTGGTCGCGGTACTGTTGTGACTGGCCGTATCGAGCGCGGTATCGTTCGCGTTCAAGATCCACTGGAAATCGTTGGTCTGCGTGACACAACTGTTACCACTTGCACCGGCGTTGAAATGTTCCGCAAACTGCTCGACGAAGGTCGTGCTGGCGAGAACTGCGGCGTTCTGCTGCGTGGTACCAAGCGTGACGACGTTGAGCGTGGTCAGGTTCTGGTTAAGCCAGGCACTGTTAAGCCTCACACCAAGTTCACCGCAGAAGTATACGTTCTGAGCAAAGAAGAAGGCGGCCGTCATACTCCGTTCTTCAAAGGCTACCGTCCACAGTTCTACTTCCGTACTACTGACGTGACTGGTAACTGCGAACTGCCAGAAGGCGTTGAAATGGTAATGCCAGGTGACAACATTCAAATGACTGTTACCCTGATCAAAACCATCGCAATGGAAGATGGCCTGCGTTTCGCTATCCGTGAAGGCGGTCGTACCGTCGGCGCTGGCGTCGTAGCCAAAATCATCGAGTAATCGATGATTGCATGAAAAAGCCCCCGCTCAGCGGGGGCTTTTTTTATTGAGTTGACACCTAGTGGGGTCGTCTATAGAATTGCGCCTCCTTTAAACGGGCGTATTGCGCTCGGTGGGAACAGCAATCTGGAGTCTGAAATCCAATGCAAAATCAGCAAATCCGTATCAGGTTGAAGGCTTTTGACCATCGCCTGATCGACCAATCAACCCAGGAAATCGTGGAAACCGCGAAACGTACTGGTGCTCAAGTGCGTGGTCCAATTCCACTGCCTACCCGTAAAGAGCGGTTCACCGTTCTGGTCTCCCCGCACGTCAACAAAGACGCGCGTGACCAGTACGAGATCCGTACTCATAAGCGCGTTCTGGACATCGTTCAGCCAACGGATAAAACCGTTGACGCACTTATGAAGCTTGATCTTGCGGCCGGTGTGGAAGTGCAGATCAGCCTCGGCTAAGACTTGGGTCTTAGTCGTGTAACGCTCTGAAATGGGCGGCCATAGCGGGTGAAAGCCCCGTACACTCATGAGGTTTACAACATGACTATTGGTGTAGTCGGTCGTAAATGCGGTATGACCCGTATTTTCACCGAAGAAGGTGTCTCCATTCCGGTCACGGTCATTGAGATCGAGCCGAATCGCGTCACCCAGTTCAAAACTGAAGAAACCGATGGCTATCGTGCAGTGCAAGTCACTGTCGGCGAGCGTCGCGCTTCGCGTGTAACCGCTGCTCAGGCGGGTCACTTCGCCAAGGCAAACGTTGCTGCTGGTCGTACCGTGCTGGAATTCCGTCTTGAAGAAGGCGAGTACCAAGCTGGCGATCTGATCAACGCTGAAATCTTCGCTGCTGGTCAACTGGTTGATGTAACCGGTCAATCCAAGGGTAAAGGCTTCCAGGGTACGATCAAGCGTTGGAATTTCCGTGGCCAAGATAACACTCACGGTAACTCCGTTTCCCACCGCGTCCCGGGCTCTATTGGCCAGTGCCAGACTCCTGGTCGTGTATTCAAGGGCAAAAAAATGTCCGGTCATATGGGCGCTGAGCGCGTGACCGTGCAGTCCCTCGAAGTAGTGCGCGTCGACGCTGAACGCAATCTGTTGTTGGTCAAGGGTGCTGTTCCTGGCGCTACTGGCGGCAACCTGGTTGTACGTCCAGCGGCCAAGGCTCGCGGTTAAGGGGAAGCTGACATGCAATTAAACGTAAATGACGCTCAGGCGATCGAAGTTTCCGAACTGACTTTCGGCGGCGAATTCAACGAGACGCTGGTTCACCAAGCAGTCGTGGCCTACATGGCCGGCGGCCGTCAAGGTAGCAAGCAGCAAAAGACCCGTTCTGATGTCCGTGGTGGCGGTAAGCGCCCTTGGCGTCAGAAAGGTACTGGCCGCGCTCGTGCCGGTACTATCCGTAGCCCAATCTGGCGTGGCGGCGGTACCACTTTCGCAGCTCGTCCACAGGATCACTCTCAGAAGCTCAACAAGAAGATGTACCGCGCAGCACTGCGCTCCATCCTTGCTGAACTCGTGCGTACTGATCGTCTGGTCGTGGTTCAGGACTTCGCTGTTGAAGCGCCAAAAACCAAAGATCTGCTGAACAAACTGAATGGCATGGGTCTGACTGATGTCCTGATCGTGTCCGAAGTTGTTGATCAGAACCTGTACCTGGCTGCTCGCAACCTGCCACACGTTGATGTACGTGACGTGCAAGGTTCCGATCCAGTTAGTCTGATCGCATACGACAAGGTGTTGATCACCGTGTCGGCCGTGAAGAAATTCGAGGAGCTGCTGGGATGAACCAGGAACGCGTATTTAAAGTTCTGCTTGGCCCGCACGTTTCCGAGAAGGCTACGGTTCTGGCAGACAAGAAAGGCCAGTTCGTTTTCAAGGTTGCTACAGATGCAACCAAGCTGGAAATCAAGAAGGCCGTCGAAAGCCTGTTCAGCGTGAAAGTTGAGCGTGTTACTACCCTGAATGTTCTGGGTAAGAGCAAGCGCACCGCTCGCGGCGTGGGCAAGCGTAATGACTGGAAGAAGGCAGTAATCTCCCTTCAGCCAGGCCAAGATCTCGATTTCAGCAGCAGTGCTGAGTAAGGAAGGGGTGCATCATGGCAATCGTTAAATGCAAACCGACTTCCCCTGGCCGCCGTCATGTGGTCAAGGTGGTCAACAAGGAGCTGCATAAAGGCGCTCCTCACGCACCGCTGCTCGAGAAAAAATCGAAGTCTGGTGGTCGTAACAACAATGGCCGCATTACCACGCGTCATATCGGTGGTGGTCATAAGCAGCATTACCGTATGGTCGACTTCCGTCGCAACGACAAAGATGGCATTCCAGCCACTGTTGAGCGTATCGAATACGATCCAAACCGTACTGCTCACATTGCTCTTATGCTGTACGCAGACGGCGAACGCCGTTACATCATCGCCCCTAAAGGCGTGAGCGCTGGTGACCAGCTGATCTCGGGTGCTTTGGCTCCGATCAAGCCAGGTAACTCGCTGCAACTGCGCAGCATTCCAGTAGGTAGCACCGTACACGGCATCGAATTGAAGCCAGGTAAAGGCGCGCAAATCGCTCGTTCCGCTGGTGCTTCGGCTCAGCTGGTAGCTCGCGAAGGTGTCTACGTGACCCTGCGTCTGCGTTCTGGTGAAATGCGTAAAGTATTGGCTGAATGCCGTGCAACGCTGGGCGAAGTCTCGAACTCCGAGCACAGCCTGCGTTCGCTGGGTAAAGCTGGTGCCAAACGCTGGCGTGGCGTTCGCCCAACCGTTCGTGGTGTTGCCATGAACCCGGTTGACCACCCACATGGTGGTGGTGAAGGTCGTACCTCTGGTGGTCGTCATCCGGTATCGCCATGGGGCTTCCCGACTAAGGGCGCGAAGACTCGTGGTAATAAGCGTACCGACAAAATGATCGTCCGTCGTCGCAAGTAAATAGAGGGATACGACAGTGCCACGTTCTCTGAAAAAAGGTCCTTTTATTGATCTTCACCTACTGAAGAAGATCGAAGTGGCGGCGGAAAAGAACGATCGCAAGCCGGTGAAAACCTGGTCGCGTCGTTCGATGATCCTGCCACAAATGGTCGGTCTGACCATCGCTGTGCATAACGGTCGTCTGCATGTTCCAGTTCTCGTGAACGAAGACATGGTTGGCCATAAACTGGGCGAGTTTGCCGGTACCCGCACTTATCGTGGGCACGTGGCAGACAAGAAAGCCAAGCGTTAAGGGGTAAGGAACGATGGAAGTAGCCGCTAAGTTGTCGGGCGCTCGAATCTCCGCCCAGAAAGCCCGCTTGGTCGCCGACCAGATCCGCGGGAAGAAGGTGGGCGAAGCGCTCAACCTGTTGGCTTTCAGCAACAAGAAAGCCGCCGAGATCATCAAAAAAGTGCTGGAGTCGGCCGTAGCCAACGCCGAGCATAACGAAGGCGCTGACGTTGACGACCTGAAAGTCGCCACCGTTTTCGTCAACGAAGGGCGTTCGCTGAAGCGCATCATGCCGCGTGCCAAAGGCCGCGCTGATCGCATCGTCAAGCGGTCTTGCCATATCACTGTCAAGGTTGCTGACAAGTAACGGAGTCGAAGAGATGGGTCAGAAAGTACATCCCATTGGCATTCGCCTGGGAATCGTCAAGGAGCACACCTCCGTCTGGTACGCAGACGGCCGGACTTATGCGGACTACTTGTTCGCTGATCTGAAGGTGCGTGAATACCTCCAAGACAAACTAAAAAGCGCGTCCGTAAGCCGTATCGATATCCATCGTCCGGCCCAAACTGCACGCATCACCATCCACACCGCTCGTCCAGGTATCGTTATCGGGAAGAAAGGTGAAGATGTTGAGAAGCTGCGTCAGGACCTGACCAAGCAAATGGGTGTGCCTGTGCACATCAATATCGAAGAGATCCGCAAGCCGGAGCTCGACGGTATGCTGGTTGCGCAGAGCGTAGCTCAGCAGCTGGAGCGTCGTGTAATGTTCCGTCGCGCGATGAAACGCGCTGTACAGAACGCTATGCGCATTGGTGCCAAAGGCATCAAAATCCAAGTGAGCGGTCGTCTCGGCGGTGCTGAAATCGCACGTACTGAATGGTATCGCGAAGGTCGTGTGCCATTGCACACCCTGCGTGCCGACATCGACTATGCCAACTACGAAGCTCACACCACTTACGGTGTGATCGGTGTAAAGGTTTGGATCTTCAAAGGCGAAGTAATCGGTGGTCGCCAAGAAGAGCTGAAGCCACAAGCACCAGCGCCTCGTAAAAAAGCTGCTAAGTAAGGGGTACGCAAAATGTTACAACCTAAGCGTACGAAGTTCCGCAAGCAAATGACTGGCCACAACCGTGGCTTGGCACTGCGCGGTAGCAAAGTCAGCTTCGGCGAGTATGCGCTGAAGTCTGTTGCTCGTGGTCGTCTCACCGCTCGTCAGATCGAATCAGCGCGTCGTGCACTGACCCGTCACGTTAAGCGTGGCGGCAAGATCTGGATCCGTGTATTCCCGGACAAGCCTATTTCCAAAAAGCCTCTCGAAGTTCGGATGGGTAAAGGTAAGGGTAACGTGGAATACTGGGTTGCCCAGATTCAGCCAGGCAAAGTCCTGTATGAAATCGAGGGTGTTTCTGAAGAGCTGGCGCGTGAGGCTTTCGCCCTGGCTGCTGCAAAGCTGCCGCTCGCCACCTCCTTTGTTAAACGGACGGTGATGTGATGAAAGCGAATGAACTTCGTGAAAAATCCGCACAGCAGCTGAACGAGCAACTGCTCGGCTTGCTGCGCGACCAGTTCAATCTGCGCATGCAGAAAGCAACTGGCCAGTTGGGGCAGTCGCATCTGCTCTCGCAAGTTAAGCGTGACATCGCTCGCGTGAAGACTGTGCTCAAACAGCAGGCAGGTAAGTAATCATGGCTGAAGCCGAAAAAACTGTCCGTACGCTGACTGGCCGTGTTGTCAGCGACAAGATGGACAAGACCATCACCGTTCTGATCGAACGTCGCGTTAAGCACCCGATCTACGGTAAATACGTTAAGCGTTCGACTAAGCTGCACGCGCACGACGAAACCAATCAGTGCCACATCGGCGACAAAGTCACTATTCGTGAAACTCGTCCGCTGGCCAAGACTAAGTCTTGGGCTCTGGTTGATGTTCTCGAACGCGCTGTGGAAGTCTAAGGACTAGGGGTCGGAGAAATTATATGATTCAGACTCAATCCATGCTCGATGTGGCCGATAACAGCGGCGCACGCCGTGTTATGTGCATCAAGGTGCTGGGTGGCTCCCATCGTCGTTACGCTGGTATCGGTGACATCATCAAAGTTACCGTCAAGGAAGCAATTCCTCGCGGTAAAGTGAAAAAAGGCCAAGTGATGACTGCAGTAGTAGTCCGCACTCGTCACGGCGTACGTCGTGCTGATGGCTCCATTATCCGCTTTGATGGCAACGCTGCTGTTCTTCTGAACAACAAGCAAGAGCCGATCGGCACCCGTATCTTTGGGCCAGTGACCCGTGAACTTCGCAACGAGAAGTTCATGAAGATCGTCTCGCTCGCCCCAGAAGTGCTGTAAGGAGATCCGACATGCAAAAGATTCGTCGTGACGACGAGATCATCGTGATCGCCGGCAAAGACAAAGGTAAGCGCGGTAAGGTGCTTAAGGTTCTCGCTAACAACCGTCTGGTTATTGGTGGTCTGAACCTGGTTAAGCGTCATACCAAGCCTAACCCGATGTCGGGCGTGCAAGGCGGTATCGTCGAGAAAGAAGCTCCACTGGACGCTTCTAACGTGGCCATTTTCAACGGCGAAACCAACAAGGCTGACCGCGTTGGTTTCAAAGTAGAAGAAGGCAAAAAAATTCGTGTCTTCAAGTCGACCCAAAAAGCGGTTGATGCTTGAACACTGCTAGGTAGATGAGACCATGGCACGACTAAAAGAGATTTACCGGAAGGAAATCGCTCCGAAACTTAAGGAAGAACTTAAGCTTTCGAACGTGATGGAAGTTCCGCGCGTTACCAAAATCACCCTGAACATGGGCCTGGGCGAAGCGATCGGCGACAAAAAAGTCATCGAGCACGCAGTAGCTGATTTGGAAAAAATCACCGGTCAAAAAGTTGTTGTGACCTACGCTCGCAAATCCATCGCTGGCTTTAAAGTCCGTGAAGGTTGGCCGATCGGCGTCAAAGTAACTCTGCGCCGTGAGCGTATGTACGAATTCCTGGATCGTCTGCTGTCGATCTCCCTGCCTCGGGTTCGCGACTTCCGCGGCCTGAATGCCAAGTCCTTCGATGGTCGTGGCAACTACAGCATGGGCGTTAAAGAGCAGATCATTTTCCCGGAAATTGACTACGACAAAATCGATGCTCTTCGCGGTCTGGACATCACCCTGACCACCACTGCTCGGACGGATGACGAAGGTCGCGCATTGCTGCGTGCTTTCAAATTCCCGTTCCGCAACTGATTGGAGTAGGACCATGGCCAAGATGAGCATGAAAAACCGCGAGCTGAAGCGTCAGCTCACGGTTGCCAAGTTCGCCAAGAAGCGTGCTGAGCTGAAAGCTATCATCGTTGATCTGAACGCAAGTCCAGAAGCACGTTGGGAAGCTCAAATCGCTCTGCAGAAGCAGCCACGTGACGCAAGCGCTTCGCGCATGCGTAACCGCTGCCGCCTGACTGGTCGTCCGCACGGTGTTTACCGCAAGTTCGGCCTGGGCCGTAACAAATTGCGTGAAGCAGCAATGCGCGGTGACGTACCAGGTCTGGTTAAAGCTAGCTGGTAAGGCGTACCGACAAAGTTATCGCTGTCGGGGTCGCAAGATCCTGACAGCCGGTGACCTTGTACATGAATCAAGCCCCTATTGGGGCTTGATTCATTTCTGGCGTATGTCTAGAATGACCGGCTCGCCAGAGCCTGTGTTTTTTGAGCACAGAGTCACTCGGTGACAGTTGTAGCCGCAAGGCTAATTCTTTTTGTATCAGGAGCGTCTAGCCCATGAGTATGCAGGACCCGTTAGCGGACATGCTAACTCGAATCCGTAATGCCCAGATGGCTGAAAAGTCTGTCGTAAGCATGCCATCTTCCACGTTGAAGGTAGCTGTAGCCAAAGTTCTGAAGGACGAAGGTTACATCGCGGATTTTCAGATCAGCAGCGAAATCAAACCACTGCTGTCTATCGAGCTGAAGTACTTCGAAGGCCGTCCGGTTATCGAAGAAGTTAAGCGCGTTAGCCGTCCAGGTCTGCGTCAGTACAAGTCCTCCGATGATCTGCCAAAAGTTCGTGGCGGTCTCGGTGTGTCCATCGTCTCCACCAACAAAGGTGTGATGACGGATCGTGCTGCGCGCGCTGCCGGTGTCGGCGGCGAAGTTCTTTGCACAGTGTTCTAAGGGGGGATAAGCATGTCACGCGTCGCTAAGAACCCCGTTAAGCTGCCAGCTGGTGTCGAAGTTAAATTCGCCGGCCAACAGCTTTCGGTGAAGGGTGCTAAAGGCACTCTAGAACTGAACATCCATTCGTCGGTTGAAATCGTTGAAGAAGCTGGTGAGCTGCGTTTCGCTGCTCGCAATGGCGATCAACAAACTCGCGCAATGGCTGGTACCACTCGTGCGTTGGTAAACAACATGGTCCAAGGCGTAAGCCAAGGCTTCGAGCGTAAGCTCCAGCTGGTCGGTGTTGGTTACAAAGCGCAAGCAAAAGGCACAGTGCTGAACCTGGCTCTTGGCTTCTCGCACCCAGTGGATTACGAACTGCCGGAAGGCATCACCGCTGAGACTCCTAGCCAGACCGATATCCTGATCAAGGGCATCGACAAGCAGCTGGTAGGTCAAGTGGCCGCTGAGATCCGCGACTTCCGTCCACCAGAGCCTTACAAAGGTAAAGGTGTGCGTTACGCGGACGAAGTCGTCCGCCGTAAAGAAGCCAAGAAGAAGTAGGGCCTAGCAAATGACCGACAAAAAAGTTACTCGACTGCGTCGCGCTCGCAAAGCACGTCTGAAAATGCACGAATTAGAAGTCGTGCGTCTCTGCGTGTTCCGCTCTTCGCAGCACATCTATGCCCAGGTCATCTCGGCCGACGGCAGCAAAGTCCTGGCAAGCGCCTCGACTTTGGACAAAGAACTGCGTGATGCTGCCACTGGCAACATCGACGCGGCCACAAAGGTTGGCCAGCTGGTCGCTACGCGTGCAAAAGCCGCTGGCGTCTCGCAGGTGGCTTTCGACCGCTCTGGCTTCAAGTACCACGGCCGCGTGAAAGCGCTGGCTGAGGCTGCTCGTGAAGCTGGGCTGGAGTTCTAAGTTATGTCAAATAACGACCAAAAGCGCGACGAAGGCTACATTGAGAAGCTGGTTCAAGTTAACCGCGTAGCCAAAACCGTTAAAGGCGGCCGTATCTTCACTTTCACCGCGTTGACCGTGGTTGGTGATGGTAAAGGGCGCGTTGGCTTCGGCCGTGGCAAGTCACGTGAAGTGCCTGCTGCGATCCAGAAGGCAATGGAAGCTGCTCGCCGCAACATGATTCAAGTTGACCTGAACGGCACAACTCTGCAGTACGCAATGAAGTCCGCTCACGGCGCTTCGAAGGTGTACATGCAGCCTGCTTCTGAAGGTACCGGTATCATCGCTGGCGGCGCTATGCGTGCTGTCCTCGAAGTTGCTGGCGTTCAGAACGTTCTGGCTAAGTGCTACGGCTCGACTAACCCGGTAAACGTGGTTCACGCCACTTTCAAAGGTTTGAAAGCTATGCAATCTCCTGAGTCCATCGCTGCTAAGCGTGGCAAAAGCGTCAAGGAGATCTTCTGATCATGGCTACCGTAAAAGTAACGCTGATCAAAAGCATGACCGGCCGCATCCCTAACCACAAACTGTGCGTTAAGGGTCTGGGTCTGCGTCGCATCGGTCACACTGTAGAAGTCCAGGATACTCCCGAGAATCGCGGGATGATCAACAAGGCTTACTACATGCTGCGTGTCGAGGGTTAATCGATGAAACTCAATGATCTGAGTCCAGCGCCGGGTTCCCGTCGCGAAAAGCATCGTCCGGGCCGTGGTATCGGTAGTGGTTTGGGTAAGACTGGTGGCCGTGGTCACAAAGGTCAGACTTCCCGCTCCGGTGGCACAATTGCTCCAGGCTTTGAAGGCGGTCAACAGCCGCTGCATCGTCGTCTGCCTAAGTTCGGTTTCGTTTCCCTGAAAGCTATGGATCGCGCAGAAGTGCGTCTGTCCGAGCTGGCTAAAGTGGAAGGCGACATCGTTACTCTGCAGACCCTGAAAGATGCCAACGTGATCAACGTCAACGTACTGCGTGTGAAAATCATGCTGTCCGGTGAAGTGACTCGCGCTGTCACAATCGGCAAGGGAATCGGCGCCACCAAAGGTGCGCGTTCGGCTATCGAAGCAGCTGGCGGCAAGTTCGAGGAATAAATGGCTAAGCAAGGTGCTCTCTCAGCGCTCAGCAAAGGCGGGTTATCCGAGCTCTGGGCTCGTCTGCGTTTTCTATTCCTGGCGATTATCGTCTACCGGATAGGCGCACACATTCCAGTTCCAGGCATTAACCCCGACCGGCTGGCGGACCTGTTTCGACAGAATGAGGGGACCATACTTAGCTTGTTCAACATGTTTTCCGGCGGTGCGCTGGAGCGGATGAGTATTTTTGCGCTGGGGATCATGCCGTACATTTCGGCATCGATCATCATGCAGCTTATGTCCGCTGTCAGCCCACAGCTGGAGCAGTTGAAGAAGGAAGGTGAAGCTGGTCGTCGCAAGATAAGCCAGTACACCCGCTACCTCACTGTCGCTCTCGCTCTCGTCCAGGCCATTGGCATGTCCATTGGTCTGGCGGGGCAGGGCGTAGCGTTCACTGGTGATCTAGGCTTCCATTTCGTTGCAGTAACCACATTTGTGGCGGGTGCAATGTTCATGATGTGGCTGGGTGAGCAGATTACTGAGCGTGGTGTTGGCAACGGTATCTCGATGTTGATTTTTTCGGGTATCGTCGCCGGTCTTCCGAGAGCAATTGGGCAGTCTTTTGAGTCTGCGCGTCAGGGCGATATCAATATCTTCGCCTTGGTTGCTATCGGTTTGCTGGCAGTAGCGATTATCGGTTTCGTGGTGTTCATTGAGCGTGGTCAGCGTCGTATTGCTGTTCACTACGCCAAGCGTCAGCAAGGCCGCAAGGTGTTTGCTGCGCAGACTAGCCACCTACCGCTGAAAGTGAATATGGCCGGTGTTATTCCGGCTATTTTTGCGAGCAGCATTTTGCTGTTCCCGGCTTCGCTGGGTGCCTGGTTCGGTCAGTCTGAAGGTATGGGCTGGTTGCAGGACATCTCGCAGTCGATCGCTCCTGGTCAGCCGTTGAATATTCTGCTGTTTAGTGCAGGGATTATTTTCTTCTGCTTCTTCTATACGGCGTTGATGTTCAATCCGAAAGACGTAGCGGAAAACCTGAAGAAGTCCGGTGCCTTTATTCCGGGTATCCGTCCAGGTGAGCAGTCGGCACGCTATATTGATGGCGTTTTGACTCGTTTGACTCTGTTCGGTGCTCTTTATATGACGGCCGTATGTCTGCTGCCCCAGTTCCTGGTGGTTGCGGCAAACGTTCCGTTCTACCTTGGCGGGACCTCGTTGCTGATCGTGGTCGTGGTTGTTATGGACTTTATGTCGCAAGTACAATCGCACCTCGTTTCGCACCAGTACGAATCCCTGATGAAGAAAGCCAACCTGAAGGGCTACGGCAGCGGCATGCTGCGCTGAAGTTCCCATAAGGTTAGAGGAGTTGGTGATGAAAGTTCGTGCATCGGTGAAAAAGCTGTGCCGTAACTGCAAGATTATTCGCCGCGAAGGTGTTGTTCGGGTAATTTGCAGCGCGGAACCACGTCACAAACAGCGCCAAGGCTGAGTGTGATCTGTTTGAAGCCCAGCAGCTAGTGCGCTGCTGGGTTGATTATTTGTTATTACAGCGATATTATCTCGCGCCCTATTTCTTGGCTTCCGGGGCGTAGGTAGCTGTCAATTGGAGTCCCACTGAATGGCCCGTATTGCAGGCGTTAACATTCCAGATAACAAGCACACTGTTATCTCGCTGACCTACATCTATGGTGTTGGTCGCACTACTGCACAGAAAATCTGTGTGGATGCTGGTGTAAACCCAGCCGCTAAGATCAAGGATCTGAGCGACGAGCAGATTGAGTTGCTGCGTGGCGAAGTGGCAAAGTTCACCACTGAAGGTGACCTGCGTCGTGAAGTCAACATGAAAATCAAACGCTTGATGGACTTGGGCTGCTACCGCGGTCTGCGCCATCGTCGTGGTCTTCCAGTGCGCGGTCAGCGTACCAAGACCAACGCGCGTACTCGCAAAGGTCCGCGTAAGCCGATCCGCAAGTAATCGCACCAGCGAATCGACAGGAATTTAGTCATGGCAAAACCTGCTGCTCGTCCTCGTAAAAAAGTAAAAAAGACAGTGGTTGATGGCATCGCCCACATCCACGCGTCTTTCAACAACACAATCGTGACCATCACCGACCGTCAGGGTAACGCGCTTTCTTGGGCTACCTCCGGTGGTTCGGGTTTCCGCGGTTCTCGCAAGTCCACCCCGTTCGCTGCTCAAGTAGCTGCTGAACGTGCTGGTCAAGCTGCGCTGGAATATGGCCTGAAAAACCTTGACGTTAACGTTAAGGGCCCAGGTCCAGGTCGTGAGTCCGCTGTCCGTGCTTTGAACGGCTGTGGCTATAAGATCGCCAGCATCACCGACGTGACGCCAATCCCGCACAACGGGTGCCGTCCGCCGAAGAAGCGCCGCGTGTAATCCAGGAGACTGTAAAGAATGGCTCGTTACATTGGTCCAAAATGCAAACTGGCACGTCGTGAAGGCACTGATCTCTTCCTGAAGAGTGGTGTGCGCGCTATCGAATCGAAGTGCAATATTGAAGCTGCTCCAGGCATCCACGGCCAACGCCGCGGTCGCCAATCCGACTACGGCACCCAACTGCGTGAAAAGCAGAAGGTCCGTCGTATCTACGGCGTTCTCGAGCGTCAATTCAGCGGCTACTACAAACAAGCTGCTGGCAAGAAAGGCGCAACTGGCGAAAACCTGTTGCAACTGCTCGAATGCCGTCTGGATAACGTCGTATACCGTATGGGCTTCGGTTCTACTCGTGCCGAATCCCGTCAGTTGGTATCGCACAAGTCGATCAGCGTAAACGGTCAAACCGTTAACGTTCCGTCCTACCAGGTTCGTGCTGGTGACGTGGTCGCTATCCGCGAGAAAGCAAAGAACCAGCTTCGCATTGTCCAAGCTCTCGATCTGTGTGCCCAACGTGGCCGCGTAGAATGGGTAGAAGTAGACACTGAGAAGAAGTCGGGCGTTTTCAAGAACGTTCCAGCTCGCAGTGATCTGTCCGCCGACATCAACGAAAGCCTGATTGTCGAGCTCTACTCCAAGTAAGGGCTAGAAAATAGGTGCATCCATGCAGATTTCGGTAAATGAGTTCCTGACACCCCGCCACATTGATGTGCAGGTTGTCAGTCCAACCCGCGCTAAAATCACTCTCGAGCCTCTCGAGCGTGGTTTTGGCCACACCCTGGGCAACGCGCTGCGCCGCATCCTGTTGTCCTCAATGCCAGGCTGTGCAGTAGTCGAGGCCGAGATTGATGGTGTGCTCCACGAGTACAGCGCCATCGAAGGTGTACAGGAAGACGTAATTGAAATCCTGTTGAACCTTAAAGGTCTGGCTATCAAGCTGCACGGCCGTGACGAAGTTACGCTGACCTTGTCGAAGAAGGGTTCGGGGGTGGTTACCGCTGCCGATATTCAGCTGGATCATGATGTCGAGATCGTTAATCCCGATCACGTAATCGCCAACCTGGCGTCTAACGGCGCCTTGAACATGAAGCTCACCGTAGCTCGTGGTCGTGGTTATGAACCAGCCGACTCGCGTCAGAGCGATGAAGACGAAAGCCGCAGCATCGGTCGCTTGCAGCTCGACTCTTCGTTCAGCCCGGTTCGCCGTATCGCATACGTGGTGGAAAACGCCCGTGTCGAGCAGCGCACTAACCTGGACAAGTTGGTAATTGATCTGGAGACCAACGGTACACTGGATCCTGAAGAGGCTATCCGTCGTGCTGCAACCATCCTGCAACAGCAGTTGGCTGCATTCGTCGACCTCAAAGGTGACAGCGAGCCAGTGGTTATCGAACAGGAAGACGAGATCGATCCGATCCTGCTTCGTCCGGTTGACGATCTGGAACTGACCGTGCGTTCGGCCAACTGCCTTAAGGCGGAGAACATTTACTACATTGGTGACCTGATTCAGCGCACTGAAGTAGAACTGTTGAAGACTCCGAACCTGGGCAAGAAATCCTTGACTGAAATCAAGGACGTTCTGGCCTCCCGTGGTCTGTCCCTCGGCATGCGCCTCGACAACTGGCCGCCTGCAAGTCTTAAGAAGGACGACAAGGCGACTGCCTGATCGTCGTAATCACCGAACGTTGTGTTTGGTAAGGAATGAACCATGCGTCATCGTAAAAGTGGTCGTCACCTGAGCCGCACTAGCTCGCACCGCAAGGCTATGTTTCAAAACATGGCAGTGTCGCTGTTCGAGCACGAGCTGATCAAAACGACTCTGCCGAAAGCCAAAGAACTGCGTCGCGTTGCTGAGCCGCTGATTACTCTGGCCAAGATTGATTCTGTTGCTAACCGCCGTCTGGCTTTCGACCGTACTCGTTCGAAAGCTATGGTTGGTAAGCTGTTCAACGATCTGGGCAAGCGTTATGCAACTCGTGAGGGTGGCTACCTGCGCATCCTCAAGTGCGGTTTCCGCGCTGGCGACAATGCGCCTATGGCGTACGTCGAGTTGGTTGATCGTCCAGTTGGCGGTGAAGCTGTATCCGCTGAGTAAGACGTCAGTCTCTACAAAGAACCGGGCCTAGTGCCCGGTTTTTTGTGTCCCTTCGATAATAAAAAGCTATTGAGTTCGACAATTTAATGCATTTGCCCACACAGGTATCGTGGTCAATACTCTTCCTCAGCCGATTAGCCGGCAGCATCAAGACTGACTGAGGAAGGATTAGCATGAGCCAGACCAAAACCCTGACGACCGCCAGCGGCGCCCCTGTTGCTGACAACCAGAACTCTCGTTCGGCTGGGCCTCGAGGCCCGTTGTTGCTCGATGACTTTCACCTGATCGAAAAGCTCGCGCACTTCAACCGCGAAAATATTCCAGAGCGTCGTGTGCACGCCAAAGGTTCGGCTGCCCATGGCACGTTCACACTGACCCGTGACATCAGCCAATACAGCAGCGCCAAGCTGTTTGACACCGTTGGCAAGCAAACCCCGACCTTCTTGCGCTTCTCAACCGTGGGCGGTGAGCGTGGCTCTGCGGACACCGAGCGCGACCCGCGTGGTTTTGCCCTCAAGTTCTACACCGAAGAAGGCAACTGGGACATCGTGGGTAACAACACCCCAGTTTTCTTTATTCGTGATCCGCTGAAATTCCCTGACTTTATCCACACCCAAAAACGCTTGCCGCAAAGCAACCTGAAAAGTGCGCAGATGAAGTGGGACTTCTGGTCGCATTCACCAGAATCGCTGCACCAGGTCACCATCCTGTTCTCGGACCGTGGCATTCCTGATGGCTATCGCCACATGCACGGTTTTGGCAGTCACACCTACAGCCTGATCAATGCGGCTGGTGAACGTCATTGGGTCAAGTGGCATTACAAAACCAAGCAAGGCATCAAGAACTTGCCGCCAGAAGAAGCCGCACGTCTGGCAGGTACTGACCCGGACTACGCCCAGCGCGACCTGTTCGAAGCCATCGAGCGCGGGGACTATCCGAAATGGCGTGTGTGCATCCAGATCATGACCGAGGCCCAGGCAGCGACGCATCGTGACAACCCGTTCGACGTCACCAAAACCTGGTCGCAAAAAGAGTTTCCGCTGATCGAGATCGGTGAACTTGAGCTCAACCGCAACCCGCTCAACTACTTTGCAGAAGTTGAACAGGCAGCATTTGGCCCAAGCAATATGATCCCGGGTGTCGGTCTGTCCCCTGATCGCATGCTGCAAGGCCGTGTATTCGCTTACGCGGATGCTCACCGTTACCGTGTAGGCACCAACCACCAGCACCTGCCCATCAACGCCCCGCGTGTGCCTGCGCACAACTATCAGCGCGACGGCTCCATGGCCTATGGCAACAACGGGGGGGCTGCGCCTAACTACGAACCCAACAGCTACGCTGACGCGCCCAAGCAAGCCCCGCAGTATGCTGAACCGCCATTGGCGCTCAGTGGCGCAGCAGACCGCTACGACCACCGTGAAGACACCGACTACTACAGCTACGCCGGTGCTCTGTTCCGCTTGATGAATGATGACCAGAAAGCCCTGCTCATCAACAACATCGCCGGTGCGATGGAGGGCGTGACCGACGACGTTGTTCAGCGTCAGTTGCAGCATTTCCTCAAAGCAGACCCGGCCTACGGTCAAGGCGTTGCCAAAGCCTTGGGTGTAACGGTGAAGTAAGTCTAAGTGAGAAGCAGAACCGCCCTCAAATGGGCGGTTTTTGCGTTATTTAGACGTGTTTTCTGTGCAAATTAGCGTTTTTATTGCGATTGAGCCGTGACCTCTCAGTCAGCTTGGTTCAAACTACAGCCTTTCAAGCAGGGAGATGTGGGGCGATGCTAGGGCACCCGGACGTAATCGATTACCTCAACACGTTGTTAACCGGCGAGCTGGCTGCACGTGACCAATATTTTGTCCATTCCCGTATGTACGAGGACTGGGGCTTCACCAAGTTGTACGAGCGTATCAACCACGAAATGGAAGAAGAGGCACAACACGCTGATGCGTTGATGCGCCGGATTCTCATGCTCGAGGGTACGCCACGCATGCGCCCGGACGATCTGGACGTCGGCACCACCGTGCCAGAGATGCTCGCCGCCGACTTGCGCCTGGAGTACAAAGTGCGTGCTGCACTGTGCAAAGGGATCGAGTTGTGTGAGCTGCACAAAGACTACGTGAGCCGCGACATCCTGCGCATCCAATTGGCAGACACTGAAGAAGACCACACCTACTGGCTGGAAAAACAGCTGGGCCTGATCAAGTCCATCGGTCTGCAGAACTACCTGCAATCGCAGTTCTGATCGGCAGTCTTCACGCCCAACAAAAAGCCCCTGTCATTTCGCAATGACAGGGGCTTTTTAATACCGCGATTTAAGCGCGGTCGCGGAGCAGCAACGGCTTCAGGTAGAAGCCGGTGTGAGACTGAGTCATCTCCGCCACCGCTTCCGGCGTACCGGTCGCAATGATCTGCCCACCTTTCGAGCCGCCCTCCGGGCCCAGATCCACCAGCCAGTCTGCGGTTTTGATCACATCCAGGTTGTGCTCAATCACCACCACCGTGTTGCCGTGGTCGCGCAGCCTGTGCAGCACTTCCAGCAATTGCTTGATGTCCGCAAAGTGCAGGCCGGTAGTCGGCTCATCAAGGATGTACAGCGTTTTGCCGGTGTCGCGCTTGGACAGCTCGCGAGATAACTTGACCCGCTGTGCTTCACCGCCTGACAGCGTCGTGGCGGACTGCCCGAGCTTGATGTACGACAAACCTACGTCCATCAGCGTTTGCAGCTTACGCGCCAGTGCAGGGACCGCATCAAAGAACTCACGCGCTTCTTCGATCGTCATCTCCAGCACTTCATGGATGCTCTTGCCCTTGTATTTGATCTCAAGGGTTTCGCGGTTATAGCGCTTGCTCTTGCAGACGTCGCACGGCACGTAGATATCCGGCAGAAAGTGCATTTCTACCTTGATCAGGCCATCGCCCTGACACGCCTCGCAGCGCCCGCCTTTCACGTTGAACGAGAAACGCCCTGGGCCATAACCCCGCGAGCGGGACTCAGGCACGCCCGAAAACAGCTCGCGGATCGGCGTAAACAGCCCGGTATAGGTTGCCGGGTTGGAGCGCGGCGTCCGGCCAATCGGGCTTTGATCAATGTCGACGACTTTATCCAGATGCTCCAGTCCTTTGATGCTGTCATGGGCAGCAGCCTCCAGGGTGGTGGCGCCATTAAGTGCGCTAGCACTCAGCGGATACAGCGTGTTGTTGATCAGCGTCGACTTGCCCGAACCCGAAACACCGGTCACACAGGTCAGAAGACCAATCGGGATCTCAAGGTCTACATTGCGCAAGTTGTTGCCGCGTGCGCCCTTGAGCGACAGGGTCAGCTTCTTGTTGCGCGGTGTGCGTTTGGCAGGGACTTCGATTTTCACCCGGCCAGACAGGTACTTGCCAGTGAGCGAGTCAGGGTGCGCCATCACTTCGGCAGGCGTCCCCTCAGCCACGATATGCCCGCCATGCACCCCGGCACCCGGGCCGATGTCCACCACGTAATCCGCCAGGCGAATCGCGTCTTCGTCGTGCTCCACCACAATCACCGTGTTGCCGATATCGCGCAGGTGCTTGAGCGTGCCCAGCAAACGGTCGTTATCGCGCTGGTGCAAACCAATCGAGGGTTCGTCGAGGATATACAGAACGCCCACCAAACCGGCGCCAATCTGGCTGGCCAGACGAATCCGCTGCGCCTCGCCGCCCGACAGCGTGTCGGCACTGCGGTCCAGCGACAGGTAGTCGAGGCCCACATTCACCAAAAACTGCAGCCGCTCGCGGATTTCCTTGAGGATCTTGTCCGCGATTTCACCACGCCGCCCGGTCAGGCTCAGGCTACTGAAATATTCAGTCGCATCACCAATCGGCATATTGGTCACGGCCGGCAGGTTTTTCTCACCCACCCACACATGACGGGCCTCGCGGCGCAGGCGGGTGCCACGGCAATCCGGGCAAGACTGCGTGCTGAGGAACTTGGCCAGCTCTTCACGTACCGTAGCGGACTCGGTTTCCCGATAGCGGCGCTCAAGGTTCGGCACAATCCCTTCAAACGGATGCGCGCGTTTCACGATGTCGCCGCGATCATTCAGATAGCGGAAATCCACGTTCTGAGAGCCACTGCCGTACAGAATGACTTTCTGTTTGTCGGCAGGCAGTTCATTGAACGGCACTTCAAGGCTGAAATCGTAATGCTTGGCCAGCGCCCCGAGCATCTGGAAGTAATAGACGTTGCGCCGGTCCCAACCGCGAATGGCGCCCTCGGCCAGGGTCAGCTCACCGTTCACCAGGCGCTTGATATCAAAGAACTGCTTCACCCCCAGGCCGTCGCAGGTCGGGCACGCGCCAGCCGGGTTGTTAAAGGAAAACAGCTTGGGTTCAAGCTCGCTGATGGCGTGGCCACAAATCGGGCAGGCGAAGCGCGCAGAGAAGATGATCTCTTCACCCGGCTCATCGTCCATCGGCGCGACCAGCGCAATACCGTCGGCCAGCTTCAGGGCCGTTTCAAACGACTCCGCCAAGCGCTGCTGCAGGTCAGCACGCACTTTAAAGCGGTCAACCACCACATCAATGGTGTGCTTCTTCTGCTTGTCGAGTTTAGGCAGCTCATCCAGCTCACAGAGCTTGCCGTCCACACGGGCCCGTACAAAACCCTGCGCACGTAACTCCTCAAACACCGACAGGTGCTCACCTTTGCGCTCGCGGATCACCGGCGCCAGCAGCATCAACTTGCTGCCTTCGGGCTGAGCCAGCACCAGGTCAACCATCTGGCTGACCGTCTGGGCTTCCAGAGGGATGTCATGATCCGGGCAACGCGGGATACCGACGCGGGCGTAGAGCAGGCGCAGGTAATCGTAAATCTCGGTAATCGTACCGACCGTAGAGCGCGGGTTGTGCGAGGTCGACTTCTGTTCGATCGAAATCGCCGGTGACAACCCTTCGATGGTATCGACGTCGGGCTTTTCCATCATCGACAAGAACTGGCGGGCATAAGCCGACAAGGACTCGACGTAACGCCGCTGGCCTTCGGCATACAACGTGTCAAACGCCAGGGATGATTTGCCGGAGCCAGACAGTCCGGTGATGACGATCAGTTTGTCCCTTGGCAGGGTCAGGTCGATGTTCTTCAGGTTGTGGGTTCGTGCCCCACGTATCAGGATCTTGTCCACTGCGGCCTCGCTTGGCGGGCATAACGTAAACGACTGAGTATACGTATCTGCGGGAAAACTGTGCAGGTCCTTGATGGCTGCATGTCATCAGCGGCTGCTGACGTTGGGTGTGTGTTCTGTCAGGCGTTTCTTAACTTTTACGTGACAAAGCGTCGCGGCCCGCTCCTGTGTGTGCTGTTACTCGATGGGACTGATAGAATCGCCGCCGGTTCACATGAGGTTTTTCCATGCACGATCCCCAAAGCGAACGCATGAGTGGCAGCGAGACCCGCGCAGCCAGCGGTCTGGCACTTGTGTTTGCGTTCCGAATGCTTGGCATGTTTATGGTGTTGCCGGTTCTGGCGACCTATGGCATGGACCTGGCAGGCGCTACACCTGCACTGATTGGATTGGCGATAGGCGCTTACGGCCTGACTCAGGCGCTCTTTCAGATCCCTTTCGGGATTATTTCCGACCGCATTGGTCGACGCCCGGTCATCTACCTCGGGTTGATCGTGTTTGCCTTGGGCAGCGTACTGGCGGCTCAATCGGACTCCATTTGGGGCGTGATTGCAGGGCGTGTCCTGCAAGGCGCTGGCGCCATTTCGGCGGCTGTGATGGCGCTGCTCTCAGACCTGACTCGCGAACAACACCGCACCAAGGCCATGGCCATGATCGGCATGACCATCGGCTTGTCGTTTGCCGTTGCCATGGTCGTCGGGCCGCTGCTGACCCGCGCCTTCGGCCTGTCCGGGTTGTTCCTGGCCACGGGGGCGATGGCGCTGCTGGGCATCGTCATCATCCGGTTTATGGTGCCGCGTTCTACCGACACCTTGCAGCACCGCGAATCCGGTGTGGCCAAGCAGGCCTTGTTGCCCACCTTGCGCCATCCCGATCTACTGCGCCTGGATTTGGGCATCTTTGTGTTACACGCCATGTTGATGTCCAGCTTCATTGCCTTGCCGCTGGCGCTGGTCGAAAAAGCCGGCCTGCCCAAGGAGCAGCACTGGTGGGTGTACCTCACCGCGCTGCTGATTTCTTTCTTCGCCATGATCCCGTTCATCATCTACGGCGAAAAGAAACGCAAAATGAAACGAGTTTTGCTCGGCGCCGTCAGTACGTTGATGCTGACTGAGCTATTCTTCTGGCAGTTCGGTGACAGTTTACGAACGTTGGTGATCGGCACGGTGGTGTTCTTCACCGCGTTTAACCTGCTGGAGGCGTCATTGCCTTCATTGATCAGCAAGGTGTCACCGGCGGGCGGCAAAGGGACGGCGATGGGGGTGTATTCCACCAGCCAATTCCTCGGTTCGGCACTGGGCGGCATACTCGGCGGCTGGTTTTTCCAGCATGGCGGTTTGTCGGCTGTGTTCCTGGGATGCGCAGCTCTGGCTGCACTCTGGCTGGTCTTTGCTGTTACCATGCGCGAACCACCTTACGTAACAAGCCTGCGCTTGCCGTTGTCACCTCAAGCGTTGCGCGAAGCAGGTCTGGCAAAGCGTTTAAAGGCCGTTAAGGGCGTTACAGATGCAGTGGTCGTGACTGAAGAGTCTGCGATTTATATCAAATTGGACACCGAACTATTGGATCGCGCGACACTTGAGCAGCTGGTTAACCCGGCGCCGGTGCGCGAAGCCTAGGAGAACGTTATGGCCCGTGGGGTTAACAAAGTTATATTGGTCGGCACATGCGGCCAGGATCCCGAAGTTCGCTACTTGCCTAACGGTAATGCCGTGACCAACCTGAGTCTGGCAACCAGCGAACAATGGACCGACAAACAAACCGGTCAGAAAGTCGAAAAGACTGAATGGCACCGTGTATCGATGTTCGGCAAAGTGGCCGAAATAGCTGGCGAATACCTGCGCAAGGGTTCGCAGGTGTACATCGAAGGCAAGCTGCAAACCCGTGAGTGGGAAAAAGACGGTATCAAGCGTTACACCACCGAAATCGTGGTCGACATGCAAGGCACCATGCAGCTGCTGGGTGGCCGTCCACAGGGCGACCAGCAAAACCAGGGCGGCGGTAACAACTACCAGCAATCCGCTCCGCGTCAGCAGGCACAACGCCCTGCGCCGCAGCAACAGCAGCAACAGTCGCGTCCAGCGCCGCAACAGCAGGCTCCACAGCCAGCCGCTGACTTCGACAGCTTCGACGACGATATTCCGTTCTGAGAATTACCTGAAACTTGATCGTAAAGTTTCATAAGAAAGCCCCTGAAAAGGGGCTTTTTTTATGGTTTTGCGACGCGAAGTTTTAAACCTTGAAGTGTTGTCCCCATCAGGAAAATGCTCCGACGTGAGAGCGCTGCCTCTCTCCTCGACTCAAGCAAGCACACATTCCCCATTAACCGTCCGCCAGAGTTCTAGCGGATTGCCATCCTGTAGCGCTGCGGGCATCAAAGCCGCAGGCACGTCCTGATAACACACGGGCCGCAGGAATCTGTCGATGGCGCTGGCGCCGACCGCGCTGGTGCGACTGTCCGAACTGGCCGGGAACGGGCCGCCGTGCACCATGGCGTGAGAGACCTCGACGTTGTTCGGATAACCATTCGCCAAAATCCGCCCCGCTTTGCGCTCAAGGATGGGCAACAGTTTTCGTGCCAGCCCATGATCAGCGTCATCCAGTTGCAAGGTCGCAGTCAGTTGGCCTGACAGGTGCTCGGCGACCGCCAACATTTCTTCTTCATTCTTGCAGGCGACGATCAGTGAGCTGGGGCCGAATGTTTCGTCGCCCAGTCGTCCGGTCGTCACAAAGGTGGCTGCATCCGTGACGAACAATGCGGCTTGCGCTGCACATGGCTTTTGCGCGGGACCACCTTGGCCCAGCGTCGTAACACCGTTGATAGTGGCCGTTTCCTCGACACCGGCGAGGTAAGCCTGATGAATGCCCGGCGTCAGCAGGGTTGCCGCCGCCTTTGTGCGCAGGGTGTCCAGGGCTGTGTCGCAAAACTGGGTCAGAGACGGGCCTTCCAGGGCAATCACCAAGCCAGGGTTGGTGCACAGTTGCCCCGCACTCATTGTCAGTGCCTCGACGAATCCACGGCCGATTTCGCTGGCGCGCATCGACAGCGCATGCGGCAACAGGAACACGGGATTGATGCAGCTCATTTCGGCGTACACCGGAATCGGTTCGCTGCGTTGCGCCGCTGTACGCATCAGTGCCAGGCCGCCTTGCCGCGAACCTGTAAAGGCAACGGCCTTGATCGCGGGATGGCTGACCAGGGTCTGGCCGAACAGGTGACTGTCGCCTATAAGCAGGGAAAACACGCCCTCTGGTAACGAGTGGGCAGCGGCTGCCTGCTGAATCACCTGGCCAACCAGTTCAGACGTACCCAGATGAGCCTCGTGCGCCTTGACCACGATCGGGCAGCCAGCGGCCAGGGCGGCGGCGCTGTCGCCGCCGGCAACCGAAAACGCCAAGGGGAAATTGCTCGCACCAAATACCGCCACCGGGCCGAGCGCGATCTTGTGCAATCTCAGGTCGGGGCGAGAAGGGAGGCGCGTCGGCAACGCGCTGTCCAGGGTGGCGCCGAGGTAATCGCCATCGCGAACAACCTTGGCAAACAGCCGCAACTGGCTGACGGTGCGGCCCCGCTCGATGATCAGGCGTGCGGCAGGCAATCCCGACTCCAGGCAAGCGCGCTCGATCAGCGCAGCCCCCAACGCCAAAATGCCCGTGGCAATCGCTTCCAGAAATTGAGCGCGCTGCTCTGCCGTGGTCGCGCGGTAGCGATCGAAGGCTTGTTGCGCCAGCGTGCAGGCCTGCTCAATGTCTGTCATACCGCCGACGCCGAACTCAGGCCCCAGCGTTTCATGGGTGGCAGGGTTGATTGCACACAGCGATCCGTTGTCGCCACGCACGGCCGACTGGCCGATGAGCATTTTGCCGGTAATCATCATGTTTCCTATCGCTTGCTGTGCCATCGTCAGGCCCGATTTTTCGTTGAAATGAACTGCGCAGGCGGTTCGTTCTAGGTATAGCGGTAGCGGCCCAGCACAGCCTGCGGGTCCATCAACTGCTGCATGGCCCTGCTGATGTGCTGTACCTCAGGCGTCGTGTACTTGTTGTAATAAGCGGCATTCATTGGCCCGACACCATGCTCTGCACTGAAGCAGCCGCCGTTTTCGGACACCCGCTTATAAATGCCGCTGCGCACAGCGACGATCTTGGCGATGCCGTACTGGGCGATGTGCGCGTGCGGGATAAGCACAATCAAATGGCAACCGCCGTCGGCAAAATGGCCGAAATCGTAAAGCTGCAGCAGCGGATGTTCCTGCGCTAGCCACTGCGCAGCCTGATCTCTGAAAGCCACTAATTGTGAACGCGAAAACGCCACGTCGAACGAGAGCGGGATACCTTCCTTGGCGATGGCCAAAGGCAGGTTGTCTCGCAGTGGCCAAAAGCTGCTGGTGTTACCCAGAACAGCGTCGAGAACCCGGCCGCTTTCATACAGCGCTTCCAGCACCTGTTCGGTTCGTTGCGCAAAAACTGTGTGTAAGCCAGGCATGCTGCTGGCGACTTCAATCAGGGCATAACAGCTGGCCGACGATTGGCTGAACGGGTGGCGCAGGGTAGGAAAGTTGCGCAACGTAATGGCGAGCGCCGCCTCGGATATCACTTCGAACGCACACAGCAGATCGCCAAATTGACGTTCGAAGGCCTGCAGCACCTCAAGCGCTGTCCCATGGTCAGGCAAGGCAACAAACATGCTCTGTGTCGACTGGTCGATGCGTTTGAGCTCAAGTGTCGCCGCCGTAATGATCCCGAAGGCGCCGCCGGTGCCGACAAACATCTGCTTGAGGTCGAGCCCGGTATTGTTCTTGCGCAACGGCGCCAGTAACTGCACCACGGTGCCGTCGCCGTCGGCCAGCACCACTTCGATGCCGAGCAGGTTATGGCGCACGTCGCCATGCTTGAGCAAGCGGCTGCCGCCGGCATTGGCGCCGATCAGTCCGCCTATCGCCGGGTCGCTGCCGACATCGATAGGGAAGCACAGCGAATGAGGCTCCAGTTGGCGATTCAACTCAGACAAGAGCACGCCAGCGTCAACAATGACCGTGCGGTTCAAAGGGTCAATCTCGCGCACTCGGCGTAAGCGCGAAAGGGACACGATCACTTGCGTGCCGGAGTTGTCGGTGACGGCGCCGCCCACCAACCCGCTGCGGTTACCTTGGGCGACCAGCCGTATACGGTGGCGCACCGCGATGCGCATCAGCGTGCTGACCGCGTGGGTATCACACGGGAGCACGACCGCCGCCGCCTTGCCCCGGCACTGCGCGACGTCGATTTCATAAGGTGCACAGGCCGCCCCGGTCAGCAGCGACGCCTGCCCCAGCACGTCGGCGACTTCGATCAGGAACGCGTGGAGTCCCGATGCAGGTTCCAGGTCGCTCATGGCGTCGCAACCACGCGTTTGAGCAACTGGCTGCGTGTGAGCACCAGCGCGACGATTGGCAATACGCCTCCCAGCAACGTGTTATGGCGAAAAGCCAGTGACACCGCGACGGCGATGGCAGCGGCAATCAGCAGCAACACCGAGAGCTTTCGAACCAACCCATGATCGTTGCTGGCTTCGCCGATGAAACCGAGTGGCGAAAGCCGGGTAGCGCCCAAGCCAATCACCAAGACGCACGCCAGCACGGGTGCAGCCCCCAGCTCCTGCCCCCACACTTGCAACGCCGCGGTAGAGACCCACGCCAGCAGGGCGCCAATCATCAGGTACAGGTCCACGCCCAGTGCGATCCAGTGACCTGGGCGGTACTTGAACAGCCAGAACACGTGCGCAATGCTCAGAATGCCGCTGACCACATACGCGGTATCCCAGCGCACGCCTGCCTCGCCTGGGCCAAAACGGCCATACAAAAGGAACACAATGACCGGAATGAATGCGCTGGCATTCGACAAATAGGCACGGCCTAGCTTGCTGATAGACATGCTGGTTTCCTTGAATAGAGATGCAATGAAATGCCCGGGGCGGGGCTTAACTTTTGTGCCAGCGGAACATGAAAGTCGCGGCAGAGAGGAACAAAGCGGTCCAGCCTGTCAGGGTCAACAAGGGCAGCCACAGCGAAGGCAGGGACGCGCCGTCGAGCATCACTTGGCGCAGTACCGAGACAAACTGGTTGATTGGAATCACCGAGAGCATGTTTTTGATCCAGGCGGGCGCATCGTTCAACGGGATGGTCAGGTTGCCGAAGAACAGGGCCGGGTAATGGATCAGATGGCAGAGCAATTCGGTTTCTTTTATCGAGGCGGTACGACTGGCCAGCAGGGTACCGAGACACAGCAACATGACGCCTCCCAGCACAATCACCGGCAACGCACGCAAGGTCTGCACACTCCACAGCGAGAGGTCGATGCCGTATCCAAACCGCGCTACCAGCAACAAGGAGCCCACCGAAATCAGCATCATGACCACCCGCGACACGAGGATAGAAGCCAGAAAAACCAGCTTCGGCACAGGAAAGCAGGCGTAGATCTTGAGCGCGTTGTGTTCACGCAAGCTGGCAATCGACAAGGCGGTGGACATGATGCCGAGTGACATCAAACAGATGACCAAAATGCCGGTGGTAAAAAACTGGCCGTAGTCGAAGGGCTTGGCGCCGGAGGCCGTGTCTTCGAAATGCACCAGATCTGCCGACACAATGCCGCGCTTGGCCGCCGAACACCTGACCGCAGCAATCTCGATCACACGTGCCGCGGCGCGTACCGCGAGCTGGCCGTTGAAGTCGTATTGCACCTGCAACGGACCATCGCCTGCCGGGAATACAATGCGCACCGTGTCTGCTGCGATGGCGGCAGTGTTGCTGACGGTCGAAAAATCGGCCTTTACAGGATCACCGCCCGCAAATGCCTGCTGGATCGCCAACTGGCAGTTGGTGTTCGGGCTGGCCTGGACGCCTGCCTCCACAAACTCGACCTTGACCGTACCGAGTGAGCCTCGATGACCGAAAGCCATCAGCATCACGGTCAACAGCAGGATCGGGAAGGCCAGCGCCCAGAACAGCGCCGACTTGCTGCGGAAAAAACCCAGCAGTTCGTTGCGCGTCAATATCGCCAGTACGCTAAGCATCCAGTTCTCCTTGGGCGCAGAGGTGCAACATATCGCGGTAGTGGGTGGGGCCGAACTCACAGTGCTGGAACGCAACATTGCCGATCAGGCGACGTATCGACGGCTCCAGCTCCTGCGTGCCATACACGCTGATTTCATTGCGTGATGGCATCGACAACCGCAGCGTGGCGCTTTGGCGTTGCAACAGGTGATAGATGGCGTTGACCTGATCAACATCGTCCAACTGCAAATAAGCATGGAAGGCGCCGACGAGGCGGTTCTTCAGTGATTCTTTATCACCTCGATACTCAACCCCGCCGTTGCACACCCACACCACGTCGCTGGCGGCATCCAGTTCTTCTACCGAGTGGCAAATCATGATGATCGTCAGGCCGGCCAGGTCGTAGCGCAGCAGGTGTGCGACGCGCTCGATATACGCGCGGTCAAGCCCGGTAAACGGCTCGTCAAGGACTGCCAGTTCCGGGTGGTGGGCCAGCGCAACGAACAAATCGAGCCGCTGTTTCTGGCCGCGTGACAGTGCCCGATAAGGCAGTTTGCGCAGCGCTTCGATATCCAGAGCCTGCGCCACCTGCGGGTCTTGCTTGCCGTACAGGGCCAGATGCAAGTCGAGGATCTCCCGCACATTCGACGAGTCTTCATACTCGACCCGCTGCAATTGCACCCCCAGTCGCTGGCGGTGCCGGGTGCTTTGCAGAAAACGTGTCGCCTCCACCCCCAGAATCTGCGCCCCTTCCAGATGCGCCTGACGGAACCCGAGCAAGGCTTCGATCAGGGTGGTCTTGCCGGCGCCATTGGGGCCGATGATGGCGGTATGCCGACCGCGTCGAAAATGCAGATCGCGGACCTCGAAGCGGAAACTGCCAGCGCTGACCCGGATCAGTTTGGCTTCCATCGCATAAGTGGGCGTGGGTGCCAACTGCACCTCAGGATGCGCGGCAGGTTCAGGCAGCCCGAGTTTGTCGTCTGTCAGCAGGATTGGACTGTTCATGATCAATCGAACAACGCGACTTGGACATCGCGTTGGCCTTTGAAAGGATTGCGGCCATGGGCGACAGCAATGTTATCGATCAACAGCAGGTCACCGCTGCGCCAGGGAAAAGCGATCTCCTGCGCCTCCAGCGCGTCGTAGATCGGCGCGATGTCAGCCTCCGGGATCGGTGTGCCGTCGCCCAGCCGCACATCGTAAGGGCGGGCCGGTTTGCCCTGATAAGCGTGCTGGATGTAGGCGTAACCCGGCTTGCCGAGGGAGCGGGCATTGTTGTGCTGGGTCGACAGCTGGTTGAACCAGATGGATTCGCCCGTCAGCGGATGTTTCAAGACGGCGTCACCGGTATGCGACACCGTGAGGCTGCCGTCTTCGAGCCACTGGTAATCGAGGTGTGTCTCGCGGCACAGCTGTTCCACCCGCTGCGGATCATCGGTCAGAAACGCCTCATCCCAAGGCCGGTGGTATTCGCGCATATGGGTGTTGCGCGGTTCATTCTCGGGCGTGCTGGGGGCACGGAAGTTGCGCACATACTGAATGCGCGCGGCGCTGAGGCGTTCGATCAAAGGCGCTGGCAAGCGGCGGGTGACGGCTCGCATGTCACACAGAATGGTTTCGCCGCCTTCTACCGAGGGCTGTTTGCAGAAGAAGGCGAGTTTCAGTGGGTAGTGCGGCATGTAGGCCTTTTCCTGGTGCAGGCCGATTTTCAGGGTGGGCGGGATACGGGTCGATTCGTAGACTCTGCCCTCGATATTTTTGCGTGGCGTGGCGCCGCCGATATAACCGAACGCATGCTCAGGATAGTTTTGCGCAATCCCCTGGAAGTCCGCGCTTTCGCGCAATGCAAAACCCCGGAACAACAGGCAGCCGAACTCCAGCAGCAAGCTGTCAAAGACTGCCCGATGCTGGCGATACCACGCCGCAAACGCTTCACTATCATTGCTTAGCGTGCTGTCCACAGGCGTTATGACCAGCGGCATCGGCCCGTGTGACAGGAACCCACACTGCACCTGCGAGCTGCCCAGCATTGCCTGAAAGTGCTCAACCCGATCTGTACGTTGATCCATAGCCTTGTCCCCGGCGAGTTGCGTATCAAACCAACAAAGGCTTTTTAATGAGGATTTCAAAACCCAATGCGCCCATGCCTGAACGGGGGCTGGTCACCACCGTGCAATGCTCCAGGCCCGCCTCGATAACCAGCTCGCGCGCTTCTTGCAGAGTGACTTTTTCTTCGACATGGGTCGGTGGATAACCCACCGACGCGCGCATTTGAGTGAATTTTTCCAGCAACTCCGGGGCGACATCGCGGCGCATGTCGTGCACCAGACCGACGCCGCCGGGCTGCAGTACGCGGTACATCTCGGTCAGGCTTTTCACCTTGTCCGGCAAGTGATGCAAGGTGGCGCGGCTGACCGCCATGGTCAGGCTGTTGTCCGCGAAGGGCAGGTCCAGGGCGTCGCCCACTTTGAGTTCGATGGTGTCGCTCAGGCCGAGCGCTTCGATGCGCGGACGGCCACCTTCGAGCATGGTTTCGTCCAGATCCAGGCCGATGAAATGCCAGCCTTTTAATACCGGGTCGGCCGCCAGCCGTACCGGCACCACGACGGTGGCCGTGCCGATATCGACCAGGGCGCCGGGCGGCAGGTCGCGGGCAATCTGGCGGATGCGCGTGACGAACATCACGTCCCAGGGTTCCAGGGCTTGCGAGGCAAAGCGGTCGTATTCGTCGGCAGGTCGCAGGTTTTTCAATAACATTTTTAAGCTCCAGCAGTAGAGGGCGTTAAAAGAGGTTTCGGCGTAGGCATAGCAAGGGCAGTGTGCGTCTGGCTGTCTTACAGCCACCCCACGGGAACGGTGGCCAATAACGTGCGGGCGGCTTTGCTGCCGACCCCGAAAGCAGGGCGATCACGCCGTTCGATGGCATGCGCGACCATGGCCGTCACCCGGCCACAGAGCCCCAGGCCGACACCCCAGCGGGCTTGCGTCACGCCGAGATCAAGCAGGGCCGCGGCGGTGATGAAATCAATATTCGGACGCAGGCCTTTACGCTCCAGGACGTGGGCACACACGACGTCGAAAACCTCCAGGTAGCGCCCCCCGAATCCCCATTCTGCAAACAGGGCTCTGAGGTGCGGTGGCCGTGGGTCCTGCACGAACAGCGGATGGCCGAAACCAAACAACAGGTTGCCGGGCTGGTCCAGCGCGTGATCGACCGCCTGGCGTATGTCCGCAGGGCTGGCTTGCGCACTGATGGTTTTGAGCCAGGTCATCGCTTCTTCGGCTGCGCCGACATGGTTAGGTCCGCTGGCCATAAACCCGGCCGCCACGGCTTGGGCAATGCTGACTCCGGTGCCGATGGCGGTACGGGGTACCAGCACCGTTGGCGTGATGTAGCCGAACCCGGCGTGCCAGGCCACCAGCAGGGCATCGATGACACGAATGGACGGGGCGTCGATGCGGGTCGCGCCCATGGCAGTCAGCACGGCCTCGGCGTGTTGGGTCGGTGCGGCGCCGTGGGCGGCATAACCGAGCGCCGCGTGGAGAAAGTGCGGCGTCGAGGCAATGCTGACCAGGCCCTGGATAAAGTCCGCATGCGTGGGCAAACCGCGCGCGCTCGCTTCAATCAGGGCGATGTTTTCCAGCGTTGCCAAATCGCCGAGCAGGCCACAGGCAGCTGCCTGAACGATGCCGGCACCGCTGGCGGCCACGGCTTCGATGCCACGCCGGTAGGCGGGCTCCTGCGACAGGTGGCTGGCAATGCGGACCAATACGGCGTCAATGGCCTGGCTCTGCGTCGTGGACGGCAGGTTGCCAAACCATGCCAGCCAAAGCGCCGTGGGGAAGTCGACGATGCCGATCAGGTCATTGAGGTTGCGACCTCTAACCCACAGGCCTTCGTTGGGCTCCAGTGTGGCGCCGTCGATATTGGTGCCGCGATACAACGTGCGCGGTCCGCCAAACAGGCTCTGCGCCGGTGCGGGTGCGGGTGTGGGCGTGTCGGCCTGGACCAACTCTTCCAGCGTAATGCTGCCATGGGCGACCAGCAGGTTTTCTATGGCGTGGGCGTGTTGCGTCACGGTCGGCAGGATGTTGGCGAAAAAATACTGGGCGGTCTTGACCTTGCCACGGTAAAAAGCCGCTTCTTCAGCGCTCTGTGGCTGGCGCAACTGACGCTCTGCCAGGCAGGCCGATTCCAGCAAGACCCAGGCGCTGGCGGTGAGGCCGAGCATTTCCAGGAAGCGGGTATAAAACTGGCTGGTTTCGTGTGTGCGACCGGCACGCACGTGCTCATTGATCCATGAGAGCGCCTGCTCAACGGCGACCATGGCGTTTTCCAGCAGCGGGAACTGGCCTTGCAGCTCAGTACCGGCCCCCAGTGTGCTGTTCAAGAAGGCATCCAGCTCTTCGCGCAGAAACTTGATCAGGCGTGAGTTTCTGCCAAAACCCAGCTTGTCGCGCACCAGGTCCTGAGACTGGATGTAATTGGTGCCTTCCCAGATCGACAGGATTTTCACGTCGCGGGCATTTTGCTCCACAGGGTAAGCATCGGTGTAGCCGATGCCGCCATGCACCTGGATCGCCAGCTCGCAGATTTTCCAGGCTTGGTCCGAGACGAAAGCCTTGCAGATCGGCGTGAACAGCAGCACCAGTTTGCGGAATTTTTCGACCTGGGCTTCGTCCAGTACCGGCTCGGCTTCCAGGGCAAACGCCTGGGTCGACGCGCCGGTCAATTTGCCGAGCAGCCCACGGCAGCCCTCTACCCGAGCTTTCATCTCCAGCAGCATGCGCTGTACGTCGGCGTGTTCGATGATGGGCACAGCAGGGGCGCTGGCATCGGACGTGCGACTGATGGCTCGCCCTTGCAGCCGTTTACCGGCGAAATCGGCTGAGTGCAGATAAGCGCTGGAAGCCAGGCCCAGGCCGATAATCGCCGTGCTCATACGTGCCTGGTTCATCAAGGGCACCAGTTGCAGCAACCCGGCATTCTTGCGATCGCCCAGCAGGACAGCGCGGGTGGTGCCGCTTCGACCAAACACCAGTTGGGTATTGGCGCAGCCCTTCAAGCCCATTTTGCGCAGCAAGGACGTGCACTCGACATGGTTGTCTTCCAGCTCTCCCGTTTCCGGGTTAGGCCAGAAGCGCGGCACCAGCAGGCAGGACAGCGAGTAGGAGGTCGAGGTGGTGGTATTAATGCGGCCCAAGACAAAGTAAACGGTGTTTTCGGTCAGCGTATGCATGCCCGCCGAGATGTAGACCTTTTCGCCGCTGACGGCGTATTCGCCGTTTTCAAGGGGTTTTGCGACGGTGGTGACAGCCGTCAGGTCGCTGCCCGCCTGCTGCTCGGTGGCGCAGAAGCACGCGTCCCAGTCGTAGTGCTGAAGCTTGCGCAGGTACGTTGCTTTTTGCGCTGCGGTACCGTGCAGCTTCAACAGTTTGATGGCCGGAAAATTGAAGCCGCCGTAGGTCATGAACGCCGGATTGGCGCCCATGAACATTTCCTGGATGGCTTGCCGAATCAGCGGTGGCAAAGCCGGTTGCTGCGATTCGCTGTCGTTGCCCAGTACCTGAATCCACTCATCCTTATAGCGTTGCCAAAGCCCGTGGAACTCTTTGGGGATTTCGACTGTGCCGTTTTCCAGCAAGCGGCACTCCTGCCGGTCAGAGGCTTGATAGGCTTTGCCCAGCTCATAAGCGAACGCTCTGGCGCGCTCCAGCAAGGCATCGTAGTAGGCACGGTTCTTGGCGTTGAACGGCGCCCGAGCGAGAAAAGTCTGGTCGGTTTTATGCAGCTCCCATAAAAAAAAGCGAAGCTCACGCAGGCTGACTTTATAAGCAGACATAGGTTTTCCTGATTAATAAGCGGTGTGTCTGGGGTCAGGCGCCAGCCTGGATCTCGGCCACAATGGCCCCGGCGGTGCCGCACAAGGCCGCATCCCACAGCAAGGCGGTGGCCGTTTTACCGGGGGGGAGGCTGGCGCGCAGGCGCAGGAGCGACAGCAAGGGCGCCGCGCTCGAGTGGTGAGGCCGGGCACCGGATTCGAAATGCCGGTCTTGCGCAATGCCCAGTTCGCGGCTGACGCCCAGAGTAAAGCTGTCGCCGAACCCGGACGGCAGCACCCAATCGATGTCGCTGGCGTTCAGTCCTGCCCGCTCGATTGCCGTTTGCGCGGCGCTCACCGCCAGCGGATGCAGGCGTTCAGCCAGGGCAGCGGGCGTCAGCCCCCAAGGATTGTCGATGGCTGCGCCATAGTGCACCGCCGAGGCGCGGATCGACCCCCAGCCTGGCCCAGCCTCACCGTCGCCATCGAGCAAGATGGCCGCTGCGCTGTCGCCATACACCACCAGGTCACCCCAGGCGCGAAAGAAGGGGTAAAGCCACTTATCGGACGCCACCAACAGCACCTTGCCGCCAAGGCTGACCAGCGCCTCGATCATGCTCAGAGCGTTGAATACCCCCGCCGTCCCCGCTTGGCCGATGGCAAAAGGCAAGGCTTTGGGCAAACCCAGTGCATGCTGGATACGGCCTGCGACCGATTCATTGATGCGTTGGTTAAGCGCGGCATTGGTCACCACAATGTGGGTCACCTGTGCCAGCGTGTCTGCCTGAATGTGCTCACGCAACAGCGCGACCGCTTCCAGCGCCAGGTCGGCGCCGCTTTGCGCAGGGGGCGCTACCGGCAGTTCGATGCTCGCCGTGGGAAGCAGCCGAAGCGTTTCTTCGGCGTCGATCCTGCCCTTGCCGCGCGGCATGGAAAAGACCGCTGACTTGTACAACAAATGGCCATAGCCGATGTTTTTTTCCCGGGCTTGCACCGCCTGGAACGGGGATGTGTCGGGAACGTGAGAAGCGATAGCGCGAATTCGAAGCATGGTGCTATTCCGTGACCGTAAGTGAGGTAGAGAAAAACTCGGAAAACTGCTGCTTCAACTGCTTTCGGTCGATCTTGCCGTTCGGGTTGCGCGGTAAAGGCGAGTCATGGAAGGACACATGCAGCGGCACCATGTAGGTCGGCAGTTTTTCCCTGCACAGCTTGATCAATGCCTGGGCGGTGGTCTGAATGTGCGGGTGGGCGAACAGGCTGATGATGATGGCTTCGCCTTGTTGCGGATGCGGCACACCAAACGCTGCCGCCTCGGCCACGTCATCCACGGCAAACAGGACTTCTTCGACTTCGGTGGGGCTGACGCGATAGCCGGAGGTCTTGATCATGTCGTCGCTGCGCGCAACGAAATACAAAAAGCCGTCGCTGTCGCGGTAGACGATATCGCCCGACCAGACCGCTGTTTCGGTGCGTGAAATCTGCGAGTCCGGGCGTGGCCAAGGACGAAAGCGCTGAGCGGTCAGCTCGGGATCATTCCAGTACCCGAGCGTGACAAATGCCCCGCGGTGCACCAATTCGCCGTGCTCACCCGCCGCACATTCGGTGCCGTCCGGGCGCATCACGCGGATATCGGCGTTGGGCACCGCCTTGCCGATGGAGTCGGGCCGTGTGGCGGCTGCTTCCGGTGCCAGGTAGGTCGAGCGGAAAGCCTCGGTCAAGCCGTACATCAGGTAGGGCAGCGCATGGGGGAATGCGCTTTTGAGTTTTCCCAGCAAAGGCGGTGGCATATGCCCGCCGGTATTGGCAAAGCAGCGAAGGCGTGCGCCGGTAGGCTGCGGCCACTGCACTGAGGCCAGTTGCATCCAGAGGGGCGGCACGCCGGTAATCACGGTGACGCCATGGGCTTCGCAGAACGTCGGCACTTCGCTCGCTTGCAGGAAGTCCAGCGGCGCGTAGCACGCTGCGCTGGCCAGCGCCGTGGTCAGTTGGCTGAGCCCGGCATCGAAGCTCAGCGGCAATATGCCCAGGATCACGTCATCGGCCCGCAAGCCCAGATAGTGAGCGACGCTATGGGCGCCAGACACCAGGTTACGCTGCGACAGCACCACACCTTTGGGCCGTCCGGTTGAGCCGGAGGTATACAAAATGGCCGCAGGATCACTGTCGGTGACGGCGCTGTGTGCGTCAGCAAGCGCTGAATCGGTCGGCGTGTCCGGGTGATCGGGCTGCAGTCTTTCCAGCGGCCAGGTATCGATCTCGATGTCTTTCACCATCGTCTCGATACGTCTGAGGCGTGGGCCCGTACTGACGAGCAAGCGCGCACCGCTGTCCAGCAGGATGTGGCGCACCTGTTGCTCTTTGAGCTGCGGATTGATGGGCACCAGGATCGCACCCCGGGCATTGATCGCCAGGAACATGACTACGGTTTCGTACTGCTTGCCCGCATAGACCGCGACGCGTTCGCCCGCTTGCACGCCGCTATCGGCCAGCCTCTTTGTCGTCAGGCGCACGTCTTGCAGCAGTTCTGAATAAGTCGCCATCTTTGCGCCCTGCGCGAACGCTCGGCGGTCGCCATGGTGGTGGGCGCTGTCTTTCAACAGGTCGTACAAACTGATGTGGGCGGTCATGGTGACGTCCCTAGGATTGGTGGATATAGGTGTGTGCGGGGCTCTGCGAGAGAAAGGTGCTGACGCTGTACGTCTGGTTGTAGGCGCCGCAGTTCTCGAAGATCACCAGATCGCCCACGCTTGGCGGCGCCGAAGCGTCATGGCTCCAGCCGATCACGTCGGCGCGGCTGCAAGTGCTGCCCACGAACTGGATCGGCAACGTGGGCGCATCAACCGGCGCCTGCTGGCGCCGCAGCAGACGCGGCTGCGCGTACTGCTTCAACATGGATTCAGTTTTGGCCAGCAAGAAGTTGTGGCTCAGGCCACCGTCGCAGACGGCAACGTAGCGCTCACCCAACGCTTTGACTGAGCGCACGCGGGTCACGAAAGTGCCTGCGCCGGCGAAGACGCCGCGCCCGGATTCATGGACGACCTTGAAGTCTTTTTGCAGCGGCGCAATACGCTGGCGATACGCGTCAAACGTCTGCGCCTGGCTAGGGAAGTGCTCGGAGAAACCGCCACCGACGTTAAGAAACTCAACCGGCATGCCGGTCAGGCGTGCGACTTGCGGCGCAAAGGCCGCAAGCGCGTGGGCCAGGGCGGCAGCATCGGCACCCTTGTCATCGATGTGAAAACTGTTGGAGCCCGCAAACGTATGGAGGCCGACGACGGGCACGTTGGCCTGGGTCAATGCCGTCGTCGTCAGCAAGGCGTCGTGGCGGCTCATGCCGAAATGGTCCGCCGGGTGTTTGCCCGAACTCACCAGTTGGCCCGCGTTCAAGCGTAATACCGTGTGCGGCGCGGCCTGTTTACCGATGACGTTAATCAATCGCTGCGCCTGCTCCAGGCTGTCGATAATGAACGTGCAGCGTGAAGCCAGGGCCGCGCGCATGAAATCTTCATCCATGGACGGGTTATTCACGTAGTTGGGGGCGTTGATGCGGCCCGCCACAATATCGAGTTCGCCCAGGCTGGCCAGCTCCACACCGTCGATGAACGCGTGGCCGCAACGGATCAACAGATCCAGGTTGGGATTGGCCTTGAGCGACACAATCAACGGCGTACCCAGCCGCTCGCGTAAATCTGCGTAACGGGCCATTACGACAGTGGGGTCCAGTACATAGCACGGCGTTTTAAGACTCAGCAGCCATTGATCAGTCGCTGCTGCGTCGTCCCGAACCGGCGGGGAGGCGTGAGTGGTTGTCATGTCAATTCACCGGATGAAGGGTCAAGGCCGAAAATGAACCGTTGTCCGATTCCGTGATGTTCATCAGGTGTGCCCCGGCATCGACTTTGCTCAAGCCCCTGTCGGCCAGATTGATCGCCAGGTCCGAGCCAAAGGAGTGGCCTTTGTTCAGGATGTTGTCGGTATAGAGCGTGGTGGCGGGAATCGCCATGGCGTTACAGAAGGCGTTCCAGCCAGAGTGGTTGGAGTTGTAAGGCAAAATGCAGGTGAAATCGCGGAGCGCCACGCCACAGTCGGCCACGGCTTCCATCATGACTTTGCGGGTGTAGTGCCACTCCAGATTGAACATGGCCTGTTTCACCGCGTTGTTGGTCACGGAGCCCAAATACCAGCTGCCATAATTGCGCACGGCCGTCGCGCCAACCCGGTTACGGCGGCTGTTGCGGGTCACCAGCAAGCACCCCGCGCCATCACTTAAAATGCTCGCCTGCAACACCCGGTAACGCTCAATGAAGACGCGGTCGGACGAGACGATCAGCACCGAGTGCAATTGGCTGTGCACCTTCATCAACGCCTGAGCCATCTGAATGGCGACGCTGATCGAGGAGCAATTGAGCTGTGCGATTGACCCGGCCCACACAGGGTTTATGCCGAATGCCGTGGCCACTTCCAGCGGCAGGCTGCGTGGCGCAGGCGGTACGCTGAACAGCCCGGTATGCACGTGGATCACCGCCCCGATGTCGCTGCCTTTAAAGCCTTGCTCGTCCTGCAGGCGAGCGACCGCGCGCTTGGCCAGCTCGACCTCGTCAATGTCCGGTGCCACATGGAAGTAACGGCAACCCGCATTGCGGATCATGTCAAAGCGCTCGGCGGGCAACTTGTGCTGCTGAGCCCAGTCATGGAGGTCCTGGCGTTCGCCGGGCAGTTCGTAAGCGGCGGCGTCAATACCGATGGTGAAGGGGGCGGGGCTGTGTGTTGCCGCAGTAATTGGGGGCGTCATGACTGTCTTCCTTGTTAAGCCGGCATCGGCATGGCGGCGTAGTCCAGCACTCTGAGCTTTTCAAAGGCATCGCTCACACGGGGCGTCAGCAAGCCCATTTCGCGGATGGTCGGCACCAGCCGCCGGAAAATGGAACGGCGCATGGAGTTGGCTACTTCCGAACTCCTGACCAGGTGGCTGCACTCTCTTTTGGATAAGCCCATCGGCTCCCATATGTCGTCGGCGCACAGGTGCTCGTACAAGGTGTAAGCCCCTTCCACCACAAACTCTTCGCGTTCCTTGCGTTCAGTGCTGCTCATTTCCTTGTACACACTGCCCAGGGTGATACGGCCAATGGCGAAGTGACGCGCTTCATCGCGCTGGATACGCGTCATCAGGTCTTTGATGAACGGGTCTTTGGTGTAGGCGACCATGCTTTGAAACAGTGACAGCGCAATGCCCTCCACCAGCACTTGCATGCCCAGGTTGGTCATGTCGAGTTTGTTGGTGGTAATGGTCTCTTCCAGCAGGCCTTTGAGCGCCTTGCTCATGGGGTAGCTGATCGGCAGCTTGCTGTTGACCAAGCGACCAAAGGCTTCGATATGACGGGCTTCATCGATGATTTGCCCGGCGGCGCAGAGTCGGGCCGAGAGACTTTCTTCAGCCACCGCCAGCTTCGATGCGCAGATCAAGGCCGCCTGTTCACCGTGCAGCACCTGTGACAGGGTCCAGCCTTGGGAGTGATGGCGAATTTCGGCACGGTTTTGTTCATTCATTTTGTTCCAGACATCGGTGCCGTAAATCAGCAACGTGCCGTCCGGCATGCCCAGAGGATTGTCCGGGTTGAGCTCGTAGCTCCAGTCGATGTCGGTATTGACATCCCACTGGTTGGCCTTGGTTTTCTGATACAGCGCATTCAAGCTGTCATCGCTGAAGTCGTAGGTCTGCGACATGAACGCATCGACCGAGAAATTCCATTTGATCGGCTGGCCATCATCGAGTGTCTGTTCGTGCTCTGTTTGCATTATCACCCCTGTACGTGCGTGCATTTCGGTTGAGATGTGGTGAACGGCTCATGCTCAGGTGATGGGTGCACCTGTGCGGCGAGGTAGTCCAGGTCGGGTAAGAACCACTCGGTGATGGCTGGCGTTGGTGCGCAATTCCAGGCGGCGATGTGCAGGCGGTTATCGCCGCCGTCCCACAGGTCGCGCCGAATCTGTTCGGCGCTGATCCAGACCACCGGTGTCGGTAGCTGGCGTGCCCAGAACAAGGCTTCATTGCTTAAGTGGGCGCCCAGCGTTACGCGTGGATCGAGCAGGTTTTTGGGCAACGCAAGGTCGATGGACGGCATGCGCACCTGCGCCAGGATCAGCGTTTGTTCGCCGCAGCTGTCCCAAATGTGCCGGGCCAGCGTCGACAGCAAGGTGTAGTACTGCGGGTTATTGACCAGCACCGGCGTGGGGTTGTTGTGTGCGTACACGCTCCGGCGTGCATAGTCGTGGGTTTCGAACAGTGGCAGGTTGCGAGCCGAACATGGGATCGCCCGGTTGTGATCCGGATTGCGCTGCAACAGCAGCGAACAGGTGTGTGCGTTCTTCACAGTTCACCTTCCAGTGCAAAGTGCAGATCGGGCGCGAGGGTTATTTGGGCAATCGAGAAATAGCCGTTCATAGCCAGCGAAGACACGATGCAGTCGCTGCCGGGGTGCGCGGAGCCCGCGCCCAGCTCGGCCAGTAGCGAAAGCCAGGGGTCGCTGCCGAAGGAATGACCGAATCGCTGGTAATGGTCGGCGTGCACGCACGCCGTGTCGAAACACTTGAACAGGGCGCGGCGTGACATCTCAGGAAAGAACGGTACTGCGATACCTAAGCCAGGCCGGCTTTCGGTGAAACTGCGCAGGCTTCGCCCTAATTGCAGCAGGGCATTCGCCTGGCTTGCAGTGCCGATGAGCAGCATGTTGTTGGGCTCTGGCATCACATCAATCACTAACGTGCAGATGCCAAAACCGGATTTGCCCCAACGGTTGTTGCCTAGCCAGTAAGTAAAGTTGTGGATGTCCGTGTCGACAATCTGCAGTAACAGCCTGCGACGACCGTTGAACTGAGCCTTGCCCTGGATATACCGCAGGATGAAACCCCAGCCCGTGCATTCGTAGGCATTGGTGACCCAGTCAGGGCGGCGCCCGTAATGGCTGGCAATCGCCTCCTGGAAATAGCCTGCATGGGGCGAGCCGTCAGCCAAAAACTGCGACAACACGGTAGAGCTCACCACGTAATCGTCGATGGGGCCTGCGTCGCTTGCATAACGACAAGCCTCATCGCCGACCCGCTGCCCCAGCGCCAATGCTGCATCCTCCAGGCTGACCTGGGCTGACACAAAGGGCGTTTCGGTGCGCCGGTAAGCCACCGTATGGACCCTGAAAGCCGGTACGGTGCCAAGCGACGGCGTTGATGCAAAGGGCGGCGAGTTCGACATGGTGAGCTTCTGGTATGAGGGTGGTTGGCGATCAGGCGACTTGTTGCTGCTGCAACTGGCTGTCGATTTGCTCCAGGGTGGTGTACTGCGTGATGTTGAGTTGCTCCGGATCAATGGATCCGTAGAGCTGCTCGCAATAGACGATCAGCTCAACCACATTGAGTGAATCGATACCCAGCTCGCCCAAGCCGACGTGGGTGTCGACGGATTCGATATTGAGAATCTTGGCGGCTTCCTTTTTCAGAAGTTCCAGGGTGTTGAGGGTGTCAGTCGTCGTTGTCATAGGTGCTTCTCCTGGGGGTACAGCGGGTTAAATTGACTCGGGTTCAGGCTTGGCCACGCGCATGCTTGCGCGCAATTCGTGATAACAGCGGTAAGAGCTGCCTTCCATTTTGGTAAACGCCAACAGGTCACGCTGGTCGAGAAAGCTCGCCACGGCGCCACGGCTGACCAGATGCAAAAGCAGTTCATTGGAGGCGAGTTTCAGTGCCAGCACGCGGTGCACGTCTTCGCTCTCGTAGCGGTCGGCGAGCGTCTTGGTGCGTGCGGCAGCGGCAATGAAATCGCGTGACGCGCGCTCATCCGGCGTGAGTTCGAGGCGCCCCTGATTTGCCAGCCATTGCAGATGGGCCATCAGTGCGCGCACCAGAAAAGGTCGTACTGTCGTCAGGTATTTATTGAGTACCGCAGGCCCGCCCACTTTCAGGCGATCTTCCTGGGCAACCTGCACCGTGCCCTTGACGTTCCCCAACTGCACGACATCGCCCAGAAAGGGCTCGCCGCAGAGCGTTCGCTTGAGGGTCTTGTATTGCTCGGGCCAGACCAGAAAGGCCGACGGGAAAAACGAGCCCGGTGTGCGGGCGGCAACGATTGCCATGCCATCAAGGTTGGCGTACATGCCCCAGACCTTGTCGATGTGCAGCTTGAAACCATCCCCTTCCGGCTGGGCGACCGTGCGCCAGCTCGTGAGGGTTGGGCCGCCAGCATCACTCATCAGAAAGCGCAGGGCGCTGCCGGCATCAATGCTGGCGCGTGCTCGCTCATATTGATCGGGTGTCAGAAACAGCGAAAACAAATGGGCGAAGTTCTGCATGAAGGATCGGTAGTGCAACGCCAGACCGTCTTGCTCAATGCGCTCCAGAATAAGTTCCAGGTCATGGGTCGGCTGCGACAGGGCCACCGAGGGCCGGTTCAATTGTTCGGCTGCCTCATAGTTGAGCATCGTCTGCGAAATCAACATGTCCGAATCCATCAGTCGCACTGAGGCGCGCGAAATAATCTGGATCAACTGAGCAGGAAGTTCGCCATAGAGGGATAAGCGGTGAAGAACTGGTTGCGCGCACACATTCAATAATGAATGGCGTGACGAACCCGTCTCCCCACCTTGCATCAAAGTGTGCATAGTGAGTGATCCAGTAATTAAAAGGTGCAGTGCGTCAGCGTGTCGATGTCACAGCGTTGCTTATGCGTTAACTCGTAAGTTGCGCTGTATCGGATTTATCTGTGTTGTCCAATGCCAGTTGGAGATAAATGTTCCTGCACTCCAGACGTTTAAGTTTGTTACTGGTGGTGCGTGGCAAACTTCCGGGAGAGACAAATGCAATGGCGTGGGCGCCAAATCCAAACTTGTCGCGCAATTGGTTTTGAAGTTGAGTACGCAGTTCTGTTTGATCCTGTTTCGCATCAAGCTCGATCAGAATCGCCAAACTCTCGGTTCTCTGTGTTTCGTCGTAGATACCGAAAGCCGCTATTGCATTGCCACCGCTGGCCAGTAAAGGGTGCGAGGCAATAACGTCTTCAATTTCATGCGGGAAGTAATTACTGCCCCGGATAATGATGAGTTCTTTCTTGCGGCCGAGGACAAACACGTGTTCATCCACTCGATAACCGATATCACCGGTCGCAAACCAGTCGCCGCTTTGGTACGGCTCGGTCTGGCCTTCGGCGGGCAAATAGCCGGACATGACTGACGTACCGCGTATAAAGATTTCGCCCACTTCGCGATCCTTGGCGTCGGAACGGTCCAGAGCCTTCACGGCAACGTGCATACCCTCGATCGGGCGCCCCATCGACAGCACGGTTTCTACCCTGCGAGTGTTCTCGTCGGCGCGGCGTGCCTGCCAATGGTCGATCACTGCGCCGGAGTCGATGCGGTCAGCAATGACGTAGGAGAGCGCCTGCTTGTCGTAATTGAAGTTCGTGTTATGCATGGTCACCGCCAGCGTCGATTCCGCCATGCCGTAACACGGTTGCAGCGCAGAACGTGAAAGGCCGTGCGGTGCAAAAGTCTGTGCAAACTCCTTCAGGCAGGCTTCATCCACTCTTTCGGCGCCGACAAAGATGTTGCGCAACTTGCTCAGGTCGACGTCTTTCATTGACGCTTCGCGGTAACGGCGAATGCAATACTGCAGGGCGAACGTCGGTGCAGCCGTGGTAGTTGCACCAAAACTGGACATGCGCTTAAGCCAGCCAAGCGGGTTGCGAATAAAGCTGGCCGGTTGCATCAACAGCAAGGGCGCCTGGTAATACAGGTTCGACAATAGCGTCACCAGGCCCATGTCGTGATGCAGCGGCAGCCAGGACGCAGAGGCGTCGCCGCGCTCAACACTGTAACCCACCACGCCGCCGATACCGCGCACATTGGCAATGACATTCTGATGACTGAGGATGGCGGCCTTGGGGCGGCCGGTCGAGCCCGAGGTCAGTTGCACATGATGGCCGCTGTCTGCCTGGCAGCGCTCCACGCGCACTGCAAACCCTGCGCTGGCAGCGAGTTTCACCTCTTCGCTCGAGAACACCCGTACAGGCAGGTGGGCAAGCAAACGCTGGAGTGCAGGAGTATTGCTGTCGGATGCGATCAGCAGGCGCGGTGCAAACAACTGACAGGCAACATGTATCTGGTTGCGCGGTGAGTCAGCCATCAGCCTTCCGGGTAGCGCGACGGTGCAAGGCAAGGCGCCAATCAAAACGCACCCGGTCAGTAACACCAATTGATCGATGGAAGCCGGCAGGGCGAGGATAACTAAATCATTACGAACAACCCCCAGTTCAGTCAGGGCTGAAGAGACTGCCAGCGCTTGTTGTGCCAACGCCGCATAGGAAATGCTTTTTTCTTCCCCGTTCTCTTCTATAACCGTAATGTGGCGCAGTGCACTTTGCTGTGGGTTATCCAGGGCGCACAAAATAGCATCGATCATTGTTTCCAATTTATGAACTCCGGGAAGTCAATCAAACAAGTCTGTCAAATGTAATAGTGCAGTGCGGCGCTCGAATGAGCATTCAAACCTGTAGTGCCCGGTGCGATTGACTCTAGGGGATGAAAATATGTTTGTAAATATGTCAGATGAAACTTTTGCAATCTTTCATGTTCGCGGCGCTCTACGGTGTTGGCTGGTTTTTAAATACGTTTGCAACTGTTTAATAATCTAAACATTGGGTGTGCTGCGTCAGGTATTTGTATTTAAACAGCAGGGGCGGGCGCTTGCTATTTGTAAGGCGTGCCCCGCTTCAATCATGCGTGCTTCCTTGAATAATTCGTTGGGTTTATAAGGTTTAAACTGGTTTTAAAATTGTCGTTTATTAGCTCTTTCGCGAAGTTCTAATAAGAGTGATGCTCTTCACATATTGAGAACTTGATTCACAGTGTGTGCGTGTGAAGTTTCGGGTGTCTGGTCTTCGGGTTATACATTTCGTCTGCTTGTGTATGTAATGGCGGTCACTTCTGGCAGGCCCCGGGCGATGATTTCTGGCGCCAGGGGTGGCATTGGCTACGCTGTAGGTGATCGAAAACACAGACGTGCCCTGTATCGAACCTGATCATTTGGTACGGTGGGTCTATCAAGGATGTGCATGGGGCCCCGGGTTTGTCCAAATTCAAAACAGTTTTTGTGTTCCTCATCCTGTTGCTGTCAGGCAACGGCCTGCTTCACGCGGCACCCACCCTGGCCTCGGTCATCAAAGCCGAAGAGACCGACGGCAAACCGCCGGTACTGGTAGACGGCGGGCTGCTCGGGGTCTTGGGTTCCAGCATTGATGATGTGCAAGACCAGTTAGGGTTGAGCAAGCACTTGCTGGATATCTGGCGCCTGCGTGCTGAGCGGGCAGCCCATGAAGCCGGGGTGCTGGCCGACAAGGTGGTCGAGCAGCCTGATAAAAATGGTGTGGGCGACTTTTTCGTGTTGCTGGTTGTCTGGTCTGGCGTTTTTGCCGGGTTGATGCTGGCAGGCAAACTACTGGTACGTTCTTTGAACAACACCCGCGTCGTGCAAGCGCGTCCGCGCCTGCAGCGGCTGTTGCGCGCCGGAGTGCCGTACTTGCTGCCTGCGGTGCTGTCGTTGGTCGTCATCGTGTTCGGCAGCCACTTGCTACCCAGCTCAATTGGCCGTGCTCTGGCAGTGTGTTTGACCTATGCCGGCAGCAGCGGGGTGTTTTGTGCGGCGCTGGTGATGTCATTGATCGCGATGCTCGATGCCGGCCACAAACGGCCCGCCGTGCGGATTATTCGTCAGCACTGTGTGCGTCCGTTGTTCGCGATGGGGTTCTTTGCTGCGTTGAGTGACGGGCTGGACACCCCGCAGGTCGGGCTCACGCTGGGCGCTAATATCGCCAGTTGTCTCTCTATATTTTCGGGGTTGGTCGCGTGCGCCATCTTCGCTTATCTGGCGATCAAGTTGCGCCGCCCAGTGGGGCAACTGATTCGCAATCGAGCGCTGGCGCAGCGCTTGGGGCAGCCTGCTTTCCAGGAGTCGTTGCGGATATTTTCGGTGCTCTGGTATTGGCCCATTCTGCTCATGCTGCTGGTCTCGGCGCTGGACCTGGTGGGCATCGGCGAGGGCAGCGGGCGGGCGCTGCGCAGCGCATTGCTGACCTCAGGCTTGCTGATTGCAACGGTGTTTCTGGGTTCGCTTTTGCACCACTCATTCACCACACTCCTGCGCTCCAACGGTGCCTACCGCGTGCGTTTGATGATGGTGGTGTATGTGCTGTTGCGCATTCTGCTGGCCGTGGCCTTCATCGAATTGCTGGCGCAGATCTGGGGGTTCTCCGTGCTGGCGTTTGCTTCCGATAGCCACACGGGGCAAGTCATCAGTGATTCGCTTGGGCACATCCTGCTGATTTTTCTGGTCACCTGGCTGGCCTGGGTGGTGATGGATACTGCCATCCAGCAAGTTCTGGAGCCTCCGGTGACCCGGCGCGGCACTCACGCACCGAGCACCCGCATCAAAACCATACTGCCGTTGATCCGCAATGCCATAAAAGTGGTGCTGGCGGTGATCTTCACCATCACCACCCTGGCCAACCTGGGCGTGAACGTGACCCCGTTTCTGGCGGGCGCGGGAGTGATCGGCCTGGCGATCGGCTTTGGCTCCCAGCAACTGGTGCAAGACGTCATCACCGGGCTGTTCATCCTTATAGAAGACACCATCTCGGTGGGCGACTGGGTAGAGATCGACTCCAACCACGCCGGCACGGTCGAAGGGCTGACTATCCGAACCTTGAGGCTGCGCGATTCACGCGGTTATGTGCACTCGGTGCCCTTCGGTCAGATCAAGGCGGTGATCAACCATTCGCGGCAATTTGCCTACGCATATTTCGCCGTCCAGTTCACCTATGACAGCGATATGGATACAGCCTCGGACTTGATCAGCGAGGCAGGGCGGCAGATCAGCGACGACCCGTTGCTCAGTCTGAGTTTGCAGGGGGCGATGAGCGTGTACGGGATCGACAGCATGAACCTCGACGGGGTCACGATTACCGCGCAGTTCAGAACGATGTCCGGTGCGCAGGGCTCTATTACGCGGGCATTCAATGAACGACTTAAAAAGCTTGTGGATAATTCAGCCGATGTACATTTTGCACAACATTATCCACAGGGCTTTTTGATACCTGCGCGTGACACCGGGCAAACCGCACAAGCGGCACAAGCGGCAGCCGAACCGCCGCGTTCTGCGCTTGTGCTGCCTGACATGCCGCCTTCATCACAGTGATGGCAAATAACCAGCTGCGCAGTTTGTCAGTGACGACACGCACAGAAACCCGCAAAATGGTGGGGTCTTGATCATGGCCAACAGCTTCCACGGTTGGTTTTCTGGTATATATCACCGTTCTGAATAGACTGAGCCTGCACACTCTATGCGAATGCGCCTTATGTTATTGGGCGGCGGAAATGCTCTCGGGCAGGCGCTGATTCGTCTGGGTGCCGAGGAAGACATCAATTTCCTCGCCCCGCGTCCGCCGCAAGACGGCTGGGACGCCGCGAGCCTGACGCAGCTGCTGGACGAGACCCGTCCGGATGCCGTCATCAACCTTGCGTACTACTTCGACTGGTTTCAGGCGCGGAGCGTGAGCGAAACTCGCCTTGCCGACCAGGAACGGGCGGTCGAGCGGCTCTCTGAGTTGTGCCAGCACCACGGCATCACCTTGCTTCAGCCCTCCAGCTACCGAGTGTTTGACGGATCGCGGGCCACGGCCTACAGCGAAAAAGACGAACCCGTCCCGCTCGGCCTGCGCGGTCAGGCATTGTGGCGTATTGAACAAAGCGTGCGGGCCATCTGCCCGCAACATGTTCTGCTGCGTTTCGGCTGGTTGCTTGATGACAGTCCCGAAGGCAGTCTGGGCCGGTTTTTGGCTCAGGCAGAAAAGCCCGGCGAATTGTTCAAGGCCGATGATCGGCGCGGCAACCCGACGCCGGTCGACGATGCTGCACGGGTCATCATCTCGGTGCTCAAACAACTCGATTGCGCGGCGCCGCTGTGGGGCACTTACCACTACGCCGGGCATGAGGCCACAACGCCGCTGGCGCTGGGCCAGGCCATCCTGGATGAAGCGCGGCACTTGCACCCGCTGGCCATCCAGGCCCCAACACCGCAGGCTCACGCTGCATGCCCTGATGCCTCAGAAGAGCCTCAGCATGCGGTACTGGCCTGTAAAAAAATCCTTCACACCTTCGGGATCAAACCTCGCGCCTGGCGTGCAGGGCTCCCTTCTTTACTGGACAGGTTTTATCGTCATGGTTGATGCTCCCGTTTTAATCACCGGCGGTGCCGGCTTTATCGGTTCCAATCTGGTGGACCGCTTGCTGGGCAAAGGTTATGCCGTGCGAATCCTCGACGATCTGTCGACGGGCAAACGCAGCAACTTGCCTCTGGATAACCCCAAGGTCGAACTCATTGAAGGCAACGTCGCCGATGCGGCCCTGGTCAAGCGCGCCATGGCCGGCTGCAGTGCAGTCGTGCACCTGGCCGCGGTGGCCTCGGTGCAGGCCTCGGTAGACGACCCGGTGAGCACTCACCAAAGCAACTTTGTCGGCACGCTCAATGTGTGCGAAGCCATGCGCGAAGCGGGCGTCAAACGTGTGGTGTTTGCCTCCAGCGCTGCGGTGTATGGCAACAACGGTGAGGGCGAGTCGATTGTTGAAGACACGCCTAAAGCGCCGCTGACCCCTTATGCTTCGGACAAGCTGGCCAGTGAGTACTATCTGGACTTCTATCGCCGCCAGCACGCGCTGGAGCCGGTGGTTTTCCGCTTCTTCAACGTCTACGGGCCGCGCCAGGATCCATCTTCGCCATACTCAGGCGTGATCAGCATTTTCAGTGAACGCGCTGAAAAAGGCCTGCCGATCACCATCTTTGGTGATGGCGAGCAAACCCGCGACTTCATCTACGTGGGTGATCTGGTCGGCATTCTGGTGCAGGCCGTTGAAGCACCACAGGTTGAAGAGGGCGCCATCAACGTGGGCCTGAACAAAGCCACCACCCTCAAGCAAATGCTCGAGTCCTTGAGCGAAGTGGTTGGCAAACTGCCACCGATCAGCTACGGCCCGGCTCGCCCTGGTGATATCCGCCATTCGCGTGCGGACAACAGTCGCTTGCTGCAGCGCTTCACCCTCGGTGACACCACACCGATGAACATCGGTCTGACCCACCTGCTGGGGCGTAAACAACCCGAGTAACACTTCAACACCTTGTGGGAGCGGGCTTGCTCGCGATGGAAGCGACGCGGTTTTACAGAAAACCGCATCGTCTGCATCGCTGGCAAGCCAGGCTCCCACAGGTTTTGAAGTGCACCTTAAAAGGCGCTTTTTTCTTGCCGCTTAAAGCTAGAGGCTTTTAGCCAAGCGCTGCGCGCTTAAAACTTATAACCCAAGCCGACCATGTACACGAAAGGATCAACGTCGACGTTGACCTTGGCGCGGGTACCATCGCCTACGGCGCTGTTGTTGACATAGGCGTGCGTGTCGATATCGATGTAACGCGCCTGGGCGTTGATCATGATGTTGTCGGTCAGCATGTAGTCAGCACCGATCTGCCAGGCCACGCCCCACGAGTTGGATGCGCGGAAATTGTCGAAACCTTCAGCCGATGCGCGGCTGCCCACGTGCTCGTCGTAGATCCAGGTGTAGTTGATACCGGCACCCACGTACGGTTGGAACACTGACTTGGAGTCCAGCGGGTAGTACACAACGCTCAGGGTTGGCGGCAAGTGCTTGAGGGTACCCAGCTTGCCGTTGGCTTGTGGCAGGCCAGTGTTTTTGAGTTTCACGTCATGCTCAAACGGCGTCGCGGCCAACAGTTCGATACCCACGTGATCGGTGATCATGTAGGCAAAGTTAAGACCCAGTTGCGTGTCGCTGCTCATGGTCGCCTTGCCGCCCAGATCGGTCCCGCCCAACGAGCCGCGGTCCACTTTGACGTGGGAGCTATCGGCTTTCGGGTTTACCGTAATGGCACCGGCGCGCAGGATGATGTCACCCTCGGAATGCGCGTGGGCCAACGGTGCGACAACGGCAAGCGTCAGCGCGGCGGCGCTAAGCAGGGACTTTTGCATGGGAGCTCCATTGGGATATTTAAAATTTATATAACCAATGGTAATGAGCGGCCGGGCCCGTTCTGTTGACCCAGCTCAATGAAAAGTGAAGACGTGAAAATTTCGTGAACAGCTGCCGGGTTAGTCCGGCAGTTCGTAGACCACGATCTTTTGTGCATCCATCTGATAGCCCGCGTCAGCCAAGTCGCTGGTGCTGGGCTTGACCTGCAGGGCACCGACGATCCAGTACGGTTGATACAACTCGTCGACCTGAACCCCGACTTTGCTGGTCACGTGCACGATCTGGTTGGACGGCGGAGGCGGCACGTGGATGCACGCGCCAAAGTACGGTACCAGCAGAAACTCCGTAGTACGCCCCTCTTCATTGACTTCCAGCGGCACGATGTATCCCGGCAGGCGAATCAGTTGGCCATCGAGTTGGGTGACCACGGGGGCGTTGGGCAAGTCCTGCTTGGCCGCGGGAGCGGTCTCCATGTCGCCCATTTGCGACAGGTCATGCAGCGGCGTCATGTTCGGCACTTCGGGCGGCGCGTCTGGCGGAATCATCTCTGACCACGTCAGTTCTTTCGGCTCGGCCGCCCACAAGGGTGTGCTCACCCAGAGAAACAGCGCCAGCAGCACACCAGACATCGCAGCTTTTTTCATTAACCTGAGCTCATAAACGAATGGACAGACCATCGGCCAGCGATTGTCGGTAAGCGCGCCATGCCGGTACGCAGCCCATCAGCAGGGCGGCTGCCAGAATACCGCCGAGCAGCGTCCATTCATATTCACTTGGCCAGGCCAGCGGCAAATAGATCCCGTAATTCGACTGCACATACCCCTGAGCCAGCGCGATGCACACGTACAGCAAGCCGACGCCTGCCACCACGCCTGCCAAAGCCAGGGCCAGCGCTTCAAACACCAGCAGCGTGGCGATATGCCAGGGCCGTGCACCCACCGAGCGCAGGATCGCCATCTCGCGGCGGCGCTCATTGAGGCTGGTCAAAATGGCCGTCAGCATGCCGATCAACCCCGTCAGCACCACAAACAGCGACACTACGAACAGCGCCTTTTCAGCGGTGCTCATCAGGCTCCAGAGTTCCTGCAACGCCACGCCGGGCAGAATCGCCATCATCGGCTCGCCGCGAAACTCATTGATCTCGCGTTGCAGGGCAAAGGTCGAAATCTTGCTGTTCAGGCCGAGCATAAACGCCGTGATGGCCTGAGGTGTCAGGTCCATATTGCGCGCCTGGTCGGCAGTGACCCGGGCAGCGCCTTGGGCAGGCACGCCGTTGTGCCAGTCGATATGGATCGCCTCCATACCGCCGAGGCTGATATGCAGCGTGCGGTCCACAGGCGTGCCGGTGCGCTTGAGGATGCCGACCACGGTGAAGGGTTTGTCGTCGTGTTTAACCAGGCTGACCGCAGCCACGCCATGGGCCAGCACCAGCTTGTCACCCAGCTTGTAATGCAGCGCCTCGGCCACTTCGGCGCCTAGTACGACCTCGAACGGATCGGTCTGGAAGGCACGACCGCTGGCCAGCTCAAGGTTTTGCCGATGGCCGTATTGATAGTGCTCAAAGTACGCCTCGCTGGTGCCCATCACCCGGTAGCCGCGGTGCGAGTCACCCAAAGACATCGGAATCGCCCATTTCACTTTCGGGTTATTGGCGAAATGCTCGAAGCTGTCCCAGCGAATATTGTTGGTGGCATTGCCAATCCGAAACACCGAATACAGCAGCAAATTGACCGACCCCGAACGCGCGCCCACGATCAGGTCGGTGCCGCTGATGGTGCTGGCAAAGCTGGCGCGGGCTTCGGTGCGCACCCGCTCCACCGCCAGCAGCAGGCACACCGACAGGGCGATGGCGAATGCGGTGAGGATCGCGGTGAAGCGTCGGTTGGCCAGGCTGGCCAGGGCTAGGCGAAACAAATACATCTCAGACCTCTGCCGGTGTAGCGGCGCGATTAAGTTCAGACAACGACAGGTTGCGGTCGAAGAGCGTGGCCAGGCTTTGGTCGTGGCTCACAAACAGCAAGCTGGCGCCGGCCTCCCGGCACTCGGCAAACAGCAACTGAATAAACGCTTCGCGGGCGTCCGCATCGAGGGCAGAGGTGGGCTCATCGGCGATCACCAACTCGGGCTGGCCGATCAGCGCGCGGGCGGCGGCAACACGTTGTTGCTGGCCGATGGACAACGAGTCGGCACGGCGCTCCAGCAGGGCCGGATCTTTGAGGCCCAAATGCGCAAGCAGGGTTTGCGCGGCCTTGGCAACGCTGCCATGGCGCTGGGCGGCGCGGCTGGCGCGCAATTTAGAAAAGTGACACGGCAGTTCAACGTTCTCGCGCACGGACAAAAACGGCAGCAGGTTGAACTGCTGAAAAATATACCCCGTGTGATCAACCCGAAACCGGTCCCGGGCGCCTGAGCCCAACTCACTCAGTTCTTGCCCCAGCAAACGTATCGTCCCCTGACTGGCTTTTTGCACGCCGCCCAGCAAACCCAGCAAGGTGGTTTTACCGCTGCCGCTGGGGCCTTTCAGAAACAGCGTTTCGCCGGGTTCAAGACGGAAGGCCGGAATATCCAGCAGCACCGGTTGCCCGGGCCAACTGAAACTCAGGTCATTGAGTTCGATAAGTGCTTGGGTCATGGGGAAGGGCTATCACCTGCCAATGAGAATGTTGACGTTGTAGTCGCTGCCGAAGGCTGCGATAAGGGCCGCAGGACCTTCAACAGCAGGGTTGCTGCGCACCCCATCGCAGCCTTCGGCAGCGACTACAAAGCGGGGAGTTTAGAACTTCAGGCTTGGCGCTTTAGGCGTCAGCTCAGAACCTTGCTGGCCGCTGCCACCAATCAATTGCACCTTGAGTTTGTGGGTGCCCGGGAAGGTCTTGAAGAACTGGGTCAAATCCAGTGCTTTCAACGCCTCGGGGTTGGAGCACGTGAATGCATAGTGCGCTTCTATGTCGCTGTGGTGGTGTTCTGTTTTTGCCGCACCGGCTTCTTCAGGGGCGGCTTCGAACAACGGGCTGTCCAGGTCTTGGGCTTCAACCACACACCCAGCCGCCTTTGGCAGGCTGAACAGAGCCAGCGGGTTTTCCAGTTGAGTGCGTGCGGAATCGACCTTGGCCTTATCGGCGTCCGTGGTCGCAATGTGCTCGAAACCCACGATGTTGACGGACGGGCCGTCGAGGTCCAGCTCCAGGGTTGGGCCGTCCAGGGCCACATTCATTGTCCCGACACCATGCTCGTGGGCACCCAGGCTGCCGTGTTCATGGTCATGATCGTCGGCGGCGTGAGCCATGGTCAGTGGCAACAGAGCAAACGGCAAAGCAAGAAGCAAACGGCGCATACCACGACTCCAACAAAAAAAGTATTAAATGTTATGTAATCTTATAACAATCAATTCGAGATTTTGCCCGTGTGCTTGGCGTTCTGCAAGCCGCATGGGAGCATGCCCCATGAAATTTAAGGAGCAGGACGATGGTGCGAATTCGCGGAACGATAGGTGATTGGCCGGTTGACCTCACCGTAGAGCTGGATGAGGGCGACTGGGCGAAACTGGGCGCGCAACTGCACGTGAGCGAAGCTCCAGCCCCTGACACTACGCCCGCCAAACCCGTAAGCCAGGACGATGCGCTGTGGGAAACCACCAAAGACCTGCTGCGCAACGCCGGGCAAATCACCGGCCCGGAACTGCTGAGCCAGCTCGAAGCCCTGACAGGCAGCACCGGCGCGGGCAAACGCCTGTTGGTGCGCCTGCGCCACAGCAGCCAGGTCAAAGTCGTCAGCGGCGTCGACTCACCGCTCTACAGCTGGATCGAATAACCCCGCAAACCCACCCCTGTAGGAGCGAGCTTGCCTCGCGATCTTTTGACCTTAGTACAACGCCGCAAACAGCTTGCGGCGGTAGGTCGTTACCAGCGGGTGGTCATTGCCCAGCAACTCAAATACTTGCAACAAGGTCTTGTGAGTAATGCCTTCGTTGTAGCTGCGGTTGCGGGTGAACAACTTCAGCAGGCCGTCCAGAGCGCCTTCATATTGTTGGCGGGCCAATTGCTGAATCGCCAACTGATACGCCGCCTCATCATCCTGCGGGTTTTGCGCCACGCGGGTTTTCAAATCGGCCACGTCTGGCAGTTCTGCCGCCTGGCGCAGAAACGTCAATTGCGCCTTGGCACCGGCCAGTTCGGCTTTATGCTCATCGCTTTTAACCGCATCCAGCACCGCTTGGGCTTCGGCCAGTTCATTGCGCTCGGCCAGGCAGCGACCGTACAGAATCAGCGCTTTGGCGTTGGTGTTGTCTTCAGTAAGAATGCCTTTGAGCAACGCTTCAGCATCGGCAAAACGGCTCTCGGCAAACAGCGCCTGCGCTTGCTCCAGAGGGTCTGCTTCTTCGGGCTCAGGCATTTCAACGTGCGGCTCCAGCAAGGCGCGCACGGCGGATTCAGGCAGGGCCTCCTGGAAGTGCTCGACCGGCTTGCCCTCTTTAAACAGCACCACGATGGGCAGGTTCTGAATGCCGAAGTGTTGAACCAATGCGTGTTCAACGTCGCAGTTCACCTTGGCCAGCAACAACTCACCCTGATAACTCTCGGTGATTTTTTCAAGGATCGGCAGGATCACCTTGCACGGTGCGCACCACTCGGCCCAGAAATCCACCAGAACCGGTTGCTCGAAAGAAGCGTCGACCACCAGCTTCTGAAAATCGGCTGCGGTCACGTCGAAGCTATAAGAAGGCGTAGGCTGATTCATCAAGAGTCTCGAAACAGGTAAATGAAGGCAACTATAAAGGCTGCACCGGCAGGCTGAAAGCCGCGCGCGTGCGTTGCGCGTGATACAGGCTGACGTTGCGAAACTCGTGGGGTTCGGCCAGGTCCGGCAAGGTCAGCGCCTTGAGGCTGCCCAGTTGTTGGTACAGCGGATGCTGGAAATCGCGCACCCGGGAATCAGCGACCAGCGTTTGCTGGCTGCGGGTCAAAAACTGATCCAGCAACGGCAAGTTCTCGCGGTCGTACAGTACATCCGCCACCAGGACCAGATCGAAGCGGTCAGCTTCGGTAAAAAAGTCGCTGGAATACTGCAGCTGAACGTCATTGAGTTCGGCATTCGCCCTGCAGGCCGCCAGCGCCAGAGGGTCCAGGTCGCAGGCCACCACTTCCAGCGCGCCAGCCTTTGCCGCCGCTATCGCGGCAATCCCCGAACCGGCACCAAAGTCGAGCACGCGTTTGCCTTGTACCCACTGCGGTTGCTCGTCCAGGTAGCGCGCCAACGCCAGGCCGCTGGCCCAGCAAAAGGCCCAATACGGAGGCTCATAGAGAATGCGCCGGGTCTCATCGGGGGTGAACTCACGGTCCATGTTCTGCGCATCAATCAGCCAGAGCTTGAGTGCCGTGCCTGGCAGCTCGGTGATGACCAGGCGCGCATCGCCGAGCAATGCGCGTAAAGACTGTTGCAGGTCGAGCGGTGTGTTCATGGTGCGCTGACAAAGGCCAGGGTGCCCACATTCTGCGTCGACGGCTGGCTGATGATGCGCGAGGGCAGGTGCAGGATCAATTGCCCGGACTGGCTGGCCCGCCCGCGCAACTCAACCCGTGCTCCGGCAGGGAAGGCTTCAGGGTTAAAGCGCAGTTTGAAGGGCAACGGCTGGTTATTGCCGATGATCTTGCTGCTGGCCATCAGCCCCTGCGGGCGGCCGCGTTCGTCAACAATCAGGATCGCCAACTCCACCTCGGCGCCTTTCGGTGCCCCGGTCAGCACGCCGCTGAGTTCACGCTGATACGCCGGCAGCGGCCCCAGATCGGCCGGTGCGTCGGTTTCTGGCTGGGCCAGCACTTGAGTTTGTGGCGGTTTGGCTGGCTCGCTGCTGCAAGCGGCCAGCAAACCGACGAAACACAGCAAAACACACGTTCGTAGTGACATGAGAAGCTCCAGCGGCAGGTCAGTCGACGTCAAAAATTGTGTAAAAAGGTAGTCGGCGGACTGTATACCGTAAAGCCTATGGCTTGTCTTGCTAGTGGGATGCGCTACCATGGCCCTCCCATTTTTTGTTGCCGCCACCATGCACTGTCCATTCTGCGGTGCCAACGACACTAAAGTCATCGACTCGCGTCTGGTCGCCGAGGGCGATCAGGTGCGCCGCCGGCGTGAATGCCTGGCCTGTGGTGAGCGTTTCACCACCTTTGAAACAGCCGAGTTGGTGCTACCGCGACTAATCAAGCAAGACGGCAGTCGTCAGCCCTTTGACGAAGAAAAGCTGCGCGCCGGCATGCAGCGAGCGCTGGAAAAGCGCCCGGTCAGTGTCGAGCGCCTTGAAGCTGCGCTGGCCCATATCAAAAGCAAGCTGCGCGCCACCGGCGAACGCGAAGTCAAATCGCTGGTCGTCGGTGAGCTGGTCATGACCGAGCTGCAAAAGCTCGACGAAGTGGCCTATATCCGATTCGCCTCTGTCTACCGACGCTTCCAGGACCTCAATGAGTTCCGCGAAGAGATCGATCGACTCGCCCGTGAGCCTTCCAAAGAATGACCCTGACCGCCGAACAAGCTGTTTTAGACGCCCATTACATGGCGCGAGCCATCGAACTGGCGCGCAAAGGGCTGTACACCACTCACCCTAATCCACGGGTCGGTTGCGTGATCGTGCGCGACGGGCAGGTAGTGGGCGAAGGCTGGCACGAGCGTACGGGCGAGCCCCATGCAGAAGTCCACGCTCTGCGTGCCGCGGGCGCGTTGGCCCGTGGCGCTACCGCCTACGTCACCCTTGAGCCATGCAGCCACCACGGGCACACGCCGCCATGCGCCGATGGCTTGCTGCATGCGGGCATTGCTCGAGTGGTTGCGGCCATGCAAGACCCCAACCCGGAAGTCGCCGGGCGCGGGCTCAAACGGCTGGCCGATGCGGGCGTTGACGTGCGCAGCGGCGTACTTGAGCAAGAAGCGCGGGCGCTCAACCCCGGCTTCCTTAAGCGCATGGAGCACGGCCTGCCGTTTGTGCGGGTCAAAATGGCCATGAGCCTGGATGGCCGCACCGCCATGGCCAACGGTGAAAGCCAATGGATCACCGGCCCGGCTGCGCGCTCGGCCGTGCAGCGCCTGCGCGCCGAAGCCAGTGTGGTGCTGACCGGCGCTGACACCGTGCTGGCCGATGGTGCGCGCCTGACCGTGCGCGGGCCTGAGCTGGGCTTGAGCCCCGAGCTGACCGCGCTGGCGCTCAGCCGTCCGCCGCTGCGGGTATTGATTGACGGGCGCTTGCGCGTGCCGCTGGATGCACCGTTTTTCAAGGCTGGCCCGGCCTTGGTCGCCACTTGCGTGCCGCCCGCCGAGCAATACCGCACCGGCCCCGAGTGCCTGGTGATCCACGGAGCCAACGGTCAGGTCGATTTGCGCAAACTGCTGGTGGCGCTGGCCGCCCGTGGCGTCAATGAGGTGCTGGTTGAAGCAGGTCCACGTCTGGCTGGCGCCTTTGCCGAACAAGGCCTGGTCGATGAGTACCAGATATTCATCGCCGCCAAGTTTTTGGGGTCGACCGCTAGGCCGTTGCTTGAGCTGCCGCTGACCCATATGAGCGAAGCGCCGTTGCTCAAAATCACAGAAATGCGCGCCGTAGGGGATGACTGGCGAGTCACAGCCATACCTGTGTCGCCCGCAAGCGTATAATTCTCAGCCTTCGTTTAGCGCAGGTTTTGTTCTCAAGGGGAACGCCCATGTTTACCGGCATTATCGAATCCATCGGCAACATCCGCGCACTGACCCCAAAGGGTGGCGATGTGCGGGTTTATGTAGAGACCGGCAAGCTCGACCTGAGCGACGTCAAACTCGGTGACAGCATCGCGATCAACGGCGTGTGCCTGACCGCAGTTGAGCTGCCGGGCAACGGTTTTATGGCTGACGTCAGCCGCGAAACCCTTGATTGCACCGCATTCAACGACCTTAAAAGCGGCAGCCGGGTCAACCTGGAAAAGGCCCTGACCCCGACCACGCGTCTGGGCGGCCACCTGGTCAGCGGTCACGTTGATGGCGTAGGCGAAGTGATTTCCCGCGAGGAAAACGCCCGTGCCATCGAGTTCCGCATCCGTGCACCCAAGGAGCTGGCCAAGTACATCGCCCATAAAGGCTCGATCACCGTCGACGGCACCAGCCTGACGGTCAACTCGGTCAATGGCGCCGAGTTCTCCTTGACCATCATTCCGCACACCCTGAGCGAAACCATCATGGACGACTATCGTCCAGGTCGCCGGGTCAACCTTGAAGTCGACTTGCTGGCGCGCTACCTCGAACGCCTGCTGCTGGGCGAAAAAGCCGCCGAGCCGACCTCGGGTGGTATCAGCGAAAGTTTTCTGGCCGCCAACGGCTACCTAAAATCCTGAAATAAGGGGGTGCCGCGTGGCGCTCAACAGCATCGAAGAACTGGTTGAAGACATCCGCCAAGGCAAGATGGTCATCCTGATGGATGACGAAGACCGCGAAAACGAAGGCGACCTGATCATGGCCGCCGAGTGCTGCCAGGCTGAGCACATCAACTTCATGGCGCGTTTCGCCCGTGGCCTGATCTGCATGCCGATGAGCCGCGAGCGCTGCGAAACGCTCAAGTTGCCATTGATGGCGCCGCGCAATGGCTCAGGCTTTGGCACCAAGTTCACCGTGTCCATCGAAGCCGCCACCGGCGTGACCACCGGCATTTCGGCCGCCGACCGTGCCCGCACGGTGCAAGCCGCCGCTGCTAAAGACGCCAAGGCCGATGACATCGTCAGCCCGGGCCACATCTTCCCGCTGATGGCACAAGCGGGCGGCACCCTGGCCCGTGCTGGCCACACAGAAGCCGCCTGCGACCTGGCGCGCATGGCCGGTTTCGAGCCAAGCGGCGTGATCTGCGAAGTGATGAACGACGACGGCACCATGGCCCGTCGCCCTGAGCTGGAAGCATTTGCCGCTGAACACGGCATCAAAATCGGCACCATCGCCGATCTGATCCACTACCGGATGATCCACGAACGTACCGTTCAGCGGATTGCCGAGCAGCCACTGGACAGCGAACTGGGCCAATTCAACCTGGTGACCTATCGTGACTCTGTCGAAGGCGACGTGCACATGGCACTGACCCTGGGCAAGATCTGCGCCGAAGAACCGACGCTGGTACGGGTGCACAACATGGACCCGCTGCGCGACCTGTTGCTGGTCAAACAGCCCGGCCGCTGGAGCCTGCGCGCCGCCATGAGCGCTGTGGCAGAGGCGGGCAGCGGTGTGGTGCTGTTGCTGGGCCACCCGTTGGACGGCGATGTATTGCTGGCGCACATCCGCGAAACCGCCGATGCCGCGCCGGTGAAAAAACCGACCACCTACAGCATCGTCGGAGCAGGCTCACAGATCTTGCGTGACCTCGGAGTACGCAAAATGCGCCTCATGAGTTCACCAATGAAGTTCAATGCCATATCCGGTTTTGATCTGGAAGTTGTAGAATACGTGCCCGCCGAATAATGACCGGACATTTCCAGTCCCGATTCGTGGCCCAATATCCTTAAAGAACGCACGAAAGTGCGTTCTGGCTCTTTAATACGAGACATACCGAATGACCCTGAAGACCATCGAAGGTACCTTCATCGCCCCCAAAGGTCGCTACGCACTCGTCGTCGGCCGTTTCAACAGCTTCGTCGTCGAAAGCCTGGTGAGTGGTGCTGTTGATGCCCTGGTTCGCCACGGTGTAAGCGAAAGCGACATCACCATCATCCGTGCACCGGGTGCGTTCGAAATTCCGCTGGTTGCGCAAAAAGTTGCCCAGCGCAACGAATTCGCCGCCATCATCGCCCTGGGCGCTGTTATTCGTGGCGGTACTCCGCACTTCGAATACGTGGCTGGCGAGTGCACCAAAGGCTTGGCTCAGGTGTCCATGGAGTTTGGCGTACCGGTTGCATTCGGTGTGCTGACCGTTGACTCGATCGAGCAAGCTATCGAACGTTCCGGCACCAAAGCTGGCAACAAAGGCGCTGAAGCTGCACTGTCCGCTCTCGAAATGGTCAGCCTGCTGGCAGCGTTGGAGGCCAAGTGATTTCCGACGAAAGCGATCGTTTCAACCCGCGCGATCCTAAACCTGCGGATGCTGGCAAGCCCTCCAAGAGCGCCAAGCGTCGCGAAGCGCGTCAGCTCGCGACCCAAGCGCTGTATCAGTGGCACATGGCCAAGCACTCGCTGAACGAGATCGAAGCCCAGTTTCGCGTGGACAACGACTTCACTGACGTTGACGGCGCTTACTTCCGCGAAATCCTGCACGGCGTACCGGCCAACCGTACCGAGATCGATGCTGCCCTGGTGCCATGCCTGGACATCACCATCGAAGAGCTGGACCCGGTTGAACTGGCGGTTCTGCGCCTGTCCACCTGGGAGCTGATCAAGCGTGTCGACGTGCCTTACCGCGTTGTGATCAACGAGGGTATCGAGCTTGCAAAAGTCTACGGTTCCACTGACGGTCACAAGTTCGTCAACGGTGTTCTGGACAAACTGGCACCCCGCCTGCGTGAAGCTGAAGTCAAGGCGCTCAAGCGCTAACCCGCGCTGTTGGCCATGGGCGAGTTTGAGCTGATCCGCAACTTCTTCGCTGCCGCGCCCTGTGCGCAAGGCGGCGTGGGCGTTGCTTTAGGCATTGGCGACGACTGCGCCCTGCTGGATGTTCCCTTCGGGGAACAGCTGGCGATCTCCACCGACACCCTGGTAGCCGGGGTGCACTTCGCAGATCCTTGCGACCCTTTCTTGCTCGGTCAGCGTGCGCTGGCAGTGGCGGCCAGTGATTTGGCGGCCATGGGCGCCACACCTGTTGCGTTTACCCTTGCCCTCACGTTGCCGACGGTTGAAGCCGCCTGGCTGGACGCGTTTGCCCGTGGCTTGAACGTCATGGCCCAGGCGTGCGACCTGCGGCTGATCGGCGGCGACACCACGCGTGGTCCACTGTGCCTTACCTTGACGGTATTTGGGCGCGTGCCCACGGGCCAAGCCTTGAGCCGCAGCGGCGCGCGCCCCGGCGACTTGCTGTGCGTGGGCGGTGAGCTGGGCAATGCAGCGGGCGCATTGCCGCTGGTTCTGGGTCAATGCAGCGCTGCCCCGGCAATTGCCGAGCCCCTGCTGGCGCATTACTGGTCACCGCAACCGCAATTTGCCCTGGGCCAGGCCCTGCGCGGTAAAGCGACCTCGGCCCTAGATATTTCAGACGGTCTTTTGGCTGACTGCGGGCATATTGCACTGGCTTCGCGCGTAGGCCTGCAGATCGAAAATGACCGCGTGCCGATGTCGCTGGCCCTGCAAGAGTTTTTGGGAGATGCGGGCGCGCAAAAAGCGGCCTTGAGCGGCGGTGACGATTACGTGCTGGCCTTTACCTTGCCAGCCGTTGAACTGCCGACCTTGCTCGCTGACGGCTGGCCGATCCATGTCATCGGCCGCGTAATTGAAGGGCAGGGCGTCAGCCTTGTCGACGAGCACGGTCAGGACATCACCCCGGCAATCCGTGGTTACCAGCACTTTCACGGGTGATGTGAAGGTTCGCGGGGCCTGAGCTATCAAACTTTTTGATATTTATCTCCGATAATTCAGCCTAAGCGTCTGTAGGAACGTCCTGTTACAATGTCGACTCTGCGAATTTCCAGTCCTCAAACTGATCAGGAGCACATGGTGCCCGTCGTTTTCGTTGCTGCTTGCAAGCTCCCAACCCCCTTTGCCGAATTCACCATGCATGGCTTTTTAGAACAAGCCACGGGTCGTGAACACGTTGTGCTCAGTTTGGGCGACGTGGCAGACGGTGCTCCGGTATTAGGCCGGGTGCACTCCGAATGCCTGACCGGCGATGCCTTGTTCAGCCAGCGCTGTGATTGCGGCTCACAACTGGAAGCCGCTTTGCAGGCCATCGCCCGCGAAGGTCGTGGCGTGTTGCTGTACCTGCGTCAGGAAGGCCGTGGCATTGGTCTGTTGAACAAAGTGCGCGCTTACGCACTGCAAGATGGCGGTGCCGACACCGTTGAAGCCAACGAGCGTCTGGGCTTTGCTGCGGATCAGCGCGATTACGCCATCTGCCTGCCGATGCTTGAGCACTTGGGTGTCAATTCGCTGCGCCTGATGACCAACAACCCGCGCAAGGTCAAAGCCTTGACCGACATGGGCATCACCGTGGCGGAGCGTGTGCCGCTGCACACCGGGCACAACCCGCACAACAAACTGTACCTGGCAACCAAAGCCAACAAGCTTGGGCACATGATGGGCAACCAGCACCAAGGCGAGACAGATCCGGCGTGATGCGCTACTGGCTGGCAATCCTGTTGCTGGCCGTGGGTTTACCCTGCATGGGCGCCAGCCGAGTGATCAGCCTGGCACCATCGTTGTCTGAAATCGTCGTTGAACTGGGGGCCACCGACCTGCTGGTCGGGCGCCTCGACGCTGGCGAGTCACTTCCCGAACTGGCCGCTGTACCCTCTGTGGGCCGCTATGGCCAATTAAACATCGAGCGTTTACTCAGCCTGCAACCCGACCTGATCCTGCTCTGGCCGGGCAGCGTGGGCGTTGCCCAGCGCGAGCAACTGCACCGCTTCAATATCCCGACCTTCACCGCCGACCCTCAAACCCTTGATCAACTGATTGAGCAGATCCAAACCCTTGCTGTCGCCTTGGGGCGCCCGGAGCGCGGTCAGGAACTGGCTGATCAACTGCGCACGCGTCTGGCCGAGCTGCGCACCCGCTACCACCGTGACAAGCCGCTGCGGGTGTTTTACCAAGTGTGGGATCAACCGCTCTACACCCTGGGCGGCGGGCAAATCATCAGCGATGCGTTGGCCGTGTGCGGGGCGAGTAACGTGTTTGCCGACCTCAAACTCCCGGCCCCGCAAGTCAGCGTCGAGTCGGTATTGCAGCGCAATCCACACATAATCATTGCGAGCACCCAGGCGCAACTCGACGCCTGGAAAGCCTGGCCGCAACTGGATGCGGTCAAACACGGGCGTTTAGTGCTGTTGAGTGATAAAGGTCTGGAACGCCCGAGCGGGCAAATGGTGCAAGCAACCGGCAGGTTGTGCGAGCAAATCGCCCCCTGATCCCTGTAGGAGCGAGCTTGTCTCGCGATCTTTTGATCTTTAAAAGATCGCGAGGCAAGCTCGCTCCTACAGTCGATCCGGGTGGGCTTAGAGGCCCAGCAACTGCATCCGCTGGCGAACCGAGGCTTCGATGCCGGCTTCATCCAGGCCGCATTCAGCCAGCATCTGGCTCGGCTTGGCGTGCTCGACATAAATGTCCGGCAAGCCCAGGTGCAGTACCGACTTCAGCACGTTTTCACGGGCCAGGAACTCACTCACCGCCGCGCCTGCGCCACCCATGATGGCGTTTTCTTCGATGGTCACCAGCAACTCATGGCTGTCAGCCATTTCGCGTACCAAGGCTTCGTCCATCGGCTTCACAAAACGCATGTCGACCACGGTCGCGTCGATCTTTTCAGCCACTCGCAGAGCTTCGGCCAATTGCACGCCAAATACCAGGATTGCCACCTTGCTGCCTTGACGGCGCACGATGCCTTTGCCGATTTCCAGCGGCTCAAGAGTCTTCTCGATTGGCGCGTCAGGGCCGGTGCCGCGCGGGTAACGCACTGCCGCCGGGCCGTTGTACAAGTGGCCGGTGGTGAGCATTTTGCGCAGTTCGTTCTCATCGCTCGGGGTCATGATGACCATGCCCGGGATGCAACGCAGGTAAGACAGGTCGTAGCTACCGGCGTGGGTCGGGCCATCTTCGCCCACCAAACCGGCACGGTCGATGGCAAACAGCACGTCCAGGTTCTGCACCGCGACGTCATGCACCAATTGGTCGTAACCACGCTGCAAGAACGTCGAATAAATCGCCACCACGGGTTTGGCGCCTTCACAGGCCATACCGGCGGCAAACGTGACCGCGTGCTGCTCGGCAATCGCCACATCGAAGTAGCGCGAAGGGTACTGCTCGCTGAACTTGATCAGATCCGAGCCTTCTTTCATGGCCGGGGTAATGCCGACCAGGCGCTCGTCAGCCGCCGCCATGTCACACAGCCACTCGCCAAACACGGCCGAGTACTTCGGCCCGCTGGCAACTTTGGGCGCGACTTTTGGCGCGTCCAGCGGCTCAAGCTTGGTGATCGCGTGGTAACCAATCGGGTCGGCTTCAGCCGGGGCGAAACCTTTGCCTTTCTTGGTGACGATGTGCAGGAACTGCGGGCCTTTGAGGTCGCGCATGTTACGCAGCGTGGCAATCAAGGTCGGCAGGTCGTGGCCGTCAATCGGCCCGATGTAGTTCCAGCCCAACTCTTCGAACAGGGTGCCGGGGACCAGCATGCCCTTGGCGTACTCTTCGGTGCGGCGGGCAATTTCCCAGGCTCCGGGCAGGCGTGACAGCACTTTCTTGCTGCCTTCGCGCATGCTGGCGTAGGTACGGCTCGAGAGGATTTTGGCCAAGTAGTTGGACAACCCGCCAACATTGCGCGAAATCGACATGTCGTTGTCGTTGAGGATCACCAACATATTGGCATTCACTTCGGGCGCGTGGTTCAGCGCCTCAAAAGCCATGCCCGCCGTCAGTGCGCCGTCGCCAATCACTGCAATGGCCTTGCGCTCGCTGTTTTGCAGGCGGGCGGCAATGGCCATGCCCAGCGCAGCGCTGATCGAGGTGCTGGAATGGCCGACGCCAAAGGTGTCGTACTCACTTTCGGAGCGGCGCGGGAAGGCCGCAATGCCGTCCTTTTGGCGCAACGTCGCCATTTCATCGCGACGGCCGGTGAGTATTTTGTGCGGATACGCCTGATGACCCACGTCCCACACCAGCCGGTCATCCGGGGTGTCGAAGACGTAGTGCAGCGCGATGGTCAGTTCAATGACCCCAAGCCCGGCACCAAAGTGCCCGCCTGTCTGGCCAACGGTATAGAGCAATTCCAGGCGCAACTCATCGGCCAGGGTTTCCAGCTCGGCTTCGGCTAATCTGCGCAGGCCAACAGGCGTGCCCGCTCGGTCGAGCAGGGGCGTAGTCGGGCGCTTGCGGGGAAAATCTTGAAACGTCGTTGGCATCAGGCGAATCGTTATAGGTATATAAAAGAGGCGGCAGTTTACCTTATGGAACGTAAGCTGCCCACGCAGTGTGACATTCGTTAGTCAGACCTTGGCATTACTCGTTGTGCGAAATATCTATTTGTCACCGTATTAGTGGCGGCGATCCACGATATAACGCGCCAGTTCTCGCAACGGTTCTGCTGCTGCATCAAAAGGTCGCAGGGCATTGAGCGCCTGATCACGCAGCTCCAGCGCATAGCTTTTGGCCCGCTCCAGACCCATCAGTGCCGGGTAGGTCGGTTTATCCCGTGCAATGTCGGCGCCTTGGCGTTTGCCCAGGGTCGCGGTGTCACTTTCAACATCCAGAATGTCGTCCTGGACCTGAAACGCCAAGCCAATGGCCCGGGCATAAACGCTCAACGCCTGCAGATTGTCATCCGTTGCCTGGCCGCTGGCCAGTGCACCCAGCTGTACGCTGGCTTCAATCAGGGCGCCGGTCTTGTGGCGGTGCATGTATTCCAGCGCAGCCTGATCCAGTTTTAGCCCCACCGAGCCCAAGTCGATGGCTTGCCCGCCAACCATGCCGGCAGGGCCCGCCGCGAATGCCAGGCCATTGACCATGCGCAAACGTGTTTCGGCATCCAGAGTGGTCAGCGTCGGGTCGAGCAGGGCGCTGAACGCCAGGCTTTGCAGGCCGTCACCGGCCAGAATGGCGCAGGCTTCATCAAACGCCTTGTGGGTGGTCGGCTGACCGCGGCGCAAATCATCATCGTCCATGGCCGGCAAATCATCATGCACCAGCGAATAGGCGTGGATCAGCTCCACCGCGCACGCCGCGCCATTGGCTTGTTCGGGCGCCGCGCCCAGCGCTTCGCAAGCGGCATAGGCCAATAGCGGTCGAACCCGTTTGCCACCATTCATCACGCTGTAACGCATGGCCTCGTACAGACGGGCCAACTCCGGGGCAGGAGCGACAAACAAGCGCTCAAGTGCCGCGTTGACGCGTGCCTGGCTGCTGGTCTGGTAGGCATCAATCATTCTGGCTGTTCCGCATCAAAAGGCTCTTGAGCGAGCTCACCATCACGCTCAAGCAAAATTTGGACTTTCTGTTCCGCTTGCGCCAGCGCGCCCTGGCAATCACGGGTCAGACGAATGCCTTGTTCAAAGGCGGTCAATGAGTCTTCCAGTGACAGTTCGCCGTTTTCCAGGCGCTCGACCAATGTTTGCAGGTCGGCGAGGGACTGCTCGAAATCCAGGGAAGCTTTTTTGCGGGCCATGGCGGCATTCTCGGTAGGCGTTAAAACCGGCTGACACTAGCAGACAGCAGGTTTTGGGGCAAATAAGGCGGCAGTTTAAGCCACTGCCATGAAAGGTGAATCTGTTAACTGCATGACTTTAGTCGACATGTATAAGGCGATTTTTTCAGCCGTTCGTGTCAGAGCTGACGGTTTGGGTGTAGTTCAAATCCTTGGTATGTCAGGTTTCGTAACGCGTGTGTGAGGCGATTTCTTTATCTTTTTTTAAGCGAAGACATTTCTCGGCCCATTGAGGAAACGTCTGACATTTTTCCCTTTTCCATTCACATAAGGTTTCGCCACTTGAATGGAATCGGTAATGCGCTGTGATCCTCCCCCTTGATACCTCTATGACGTACGTGGTGCCCGCTGCAGTGGGCGGCGTGCTGTCATGACGTATTCCAGCCAATTATTTGCCCGCCTCATTGAGCTGGGCAAAGCGCCGGTGTTCAAGGATAGCTTTGCGGGCAATGACGCGCGCTTTTCAAACCAGTTCGAAGCCCTTGAGCGAGAAATCGGCAAGTCGCAGTCGATGTCAGAAAACAACCAGATCGACTGGTACGTCGTGCATGAGCAAAGCGAGGCGATGCTGCGCGATCAGTCCAAGGACCTGCGTGCCGCCGTCTGGCTGACCTGGGCGCTTTATCAGCGCGAATCGTTCCCGGGATTGCTGGCGGGCCTGGGGTTGTTGCACCACCTGTGTACGGAGCGCTGGGCACTTGTTTACCCGCTCAAATTGCGCACCCGTGCCGCCGCCATCAGTTGGCTGGTAGGGCGCCTTGATCGGGCCCTTAACGAAAACGTGCCGATTAAAGAACAACTGCCGCTGTTCCAGCACATGGTTGAGCTGTTGCTGGCGCTGGAAAGCGCGCTGGCCAAGCATTTAGGCGATGACGTGCCGCTGTTGCTGCCGATTTGCCGTCGACTGGCCCGAATGGTCCAGCGGGCCGTCGACAGCCAGCCCGAGAAGGGCGTTATTGCCACGGCTGTGGCGCAGGTCAGGCACGTGGCCACCCAGTTGATCGAGCCCAATACGCTCATCGACAACGAAAAAGATGCTCACAAGGCCTTGCGTCAGCAACAGGACAACGCCCGGGCCTTGTGCGGCTGGTGGCTAAAACAGAAAGCCACCGACCTGCGAGCGCTACGCCTGAACCGCGTGCTGACGTGGCTGGCTGTAGAACTCCTGCCCGAGCGCAATGGCGAGCTGATCACCCCGCTGCGCGGCATCCCGGCCGACAAGCTCAACAGCTACGCCGACCGTTTCACCCAGGGGCAGTTCGCCGATTTGCTGGTGGAGCTTGAAGCCAGCGTTGCTAAGTCACCGTTCTGGTTCGACGGCCAGCGCCTGGTCTGGGAATGCCTGAGCGCCCTTAAAGCCGAGTCGGCCATGCGCGAGGTGGAGGTCCACTTCGCCTTGCTCCTGCAACGGCTGCCGGGCCTGGTCGAATTGCGTTTCAGTGACGGCACCGCGTTTGCCGACCCGCAGACCCGCGCCTGGATCGACGCACAGGTGCTTCCCCATCTGAGCCGAAGCGAGCCCGAAGCGCCGGTCGCGACTGTACGCCCGGCCTGGGACTTGGCCCTCGATGAAGCGCAAGAGCTTTTGCGTGTCAGCGGTTTCAAACCTGCTGTGCAATGGCTCAAGCGTGGATCGAGCAGCGCCCACGGCGAGCGGGTGCGGTTTTTCTGGCAGTTGACCCTCGCCCGGTTGTGCTTCCACGCCAAGAAATACGAACTCGCCAAAACCCAGCTCGAAATGCTCGATGAGGTCCTACACCGCTCAGGCTTACAGGCCTGGGAGCCGGATCTGGTGCTTGAAGTTTTGCGTCTTTTACATCGCTGCTGCGAGCTCTTGCCGCAGAACCACGAAGTGCGAGAACGCAAGGACGAGATGTATCGCAGGTTGTGCCACCTCGATCTTGAAGTGGTACTCGAATAGGCCTCAGGGCCACACACACACGCAAGGAAAAACATCATGGCCAAAGAAAGCTCGGTAGCCCCCAAGGAACGGATCAACATCACGTTCAAACCCGCGACTGGCGGGGCTCAAGAAGAGATCGAACTGCCTTTGAAGCTGTTGGTGGTGGGTGACTATATCCAGCGCTTTGACGGGCGAAAGCTTGAAGACCGCAAGCCTATTGCCATCGACAAAATGACCTTCGATGAAGTGCTTTCCAAGCAAGGGCTGGAGCTGGCCCTGAATGTGCCCAACCGCTTGCACGGCGAAGACAGCACCGATGAGCTGGCGATTGCGCTGCGCGTCAGCGCGATGAAGGACTTCAACCCGGCGAGCCTGGTGGAGCAAATCCCTGAACTGAAAAAACTGATGGAGCTGCGTGATGCTCTGGTCGCACTTAAAGGCCCATTGGGCAACGCGCCGAGCTTTCGCAAGGCGATTGAAGGCGTACTGGCCGACGACGTCTCACGCGCTCGGATACTGAGCGAACTGGATCTGCTTGTCGCTCCGGCAACGGACGTTTGAGCCCCCCATCAGTCAAGGAAGCCCCACAATGAGCAGCAGCGCCGCACAACTTAAAGACGATAAAAGCACTTCTTACAGCGTTCTGGACGACATCATCGCGCAAACCCGACTCACGCCCGAAGACGACGCCTATGGCATCGCCAAGCGCGGCGTAGCGGCGTTTATCGAAGAACTGCTGAAACCGCAAAACCAGGGTGAGCCGGTCAAAAAAGCCCTGGTTGATCGCATGATTGCCGAGATCGACGCCAAGCTCAGCAACCAGATGGACGAAATCCTCCACCACCCGTCCTTCCAGTCGCTGGAGTCCGCGTGGCGTGGCTTGCAGTTGTTGGTCGATCGCACCAACTTCCGCGAAAACATCAAGATCGAAATCCTCAACGTCTCGAAAGAAGACCTGCTGGACGATTTCGAAGACTCGCCCGAGGTCATGCAATCGGGCCTCTACAAACATGTGTACACCGCTGAATACGGGCAGTTCGGTGGTGAGCCGGTGGGCGCCATCATCGCCAACTACTTCATGACCCCAAGCTCGCCGGACGTCAAATTGATGCAGTACGTGTCCAGCGTTTCGTGCATGTCCCACGCGCCATTCATTGCCGCCGCCGGGCCGAAGTTTTTCGGCCTCGAAAGCTTTACTGGCATGCCAAACCTTAAAGACCTGAAAGACCACTTCTGCGGCCCGCAATTTGCCAAATGGCAGAGCTTTCGCGAGTCCGAAGATTCGCGCTACATGGCGTTGACCGTGCCGCGCTTCTTGCTGCGCAACCCGTACGACCCAGAAGAAAACCCGGTCAAGTCGTTCGTCTACAAAGAAACCGTTGCCAACAGCCACGAACACTACCTGTGGGGCAACACCGCCTACACCTTTGCTTCCAGGCTCACCGACAGTTTTGCCAAGTTTCGCTGGTGCCCGAACATCATCGGCCCGCAAAGCGGCGGCGCGGTTGAAGACCTGCCCCTGCACCACTTCGAAAGCATGGGCGAAATCGAAACCAAGATCCCCACCGAAGTTCTGGTCTCTGACCGCCGCGAATACGAACTGGCCGAGGAAGGTTTCATCTCCCTGACCATGCGCAAAGGCAGCGACAACGCCGCCTTCTTCTCGGCCAACTCGGTACAAAAACCCAAGTTCTTCGGCATCAGCGCCGAAGGCAAGAACGCCGAGCTGAACTACAAACTCGGCACGCAACTGCCCTACATGATGATCGTCAACCGCCTGGCGCATTACCTCAAGGTATTGCAGCGCGAGCAGTTGGGTTCGTGGAAAGAGCGTACCGACCTTGAGCTTGAGCTCAACAAGTGGATCCGCCAGTACGTTGCCGACCAGGAAAACCCGGCCGCCGAAGTCCGTGGCCGTCGCCCTTTGCGTGCCGCCCATATCACCGTCAGCGACGTTGAAGGCGAGCCTGGCTGGTACCGCGTCAGCCTGAACGTGCGCCCGCACTTCAAGTACATGGGGGCTGACTTCACCTTGTCGCTGGTCGGCAAGATGGAAAAAGAGTAACGGGAGGCGGGCATGAGCGCATATGGCAGCCTTTTTGAACGCCTGGCGGGCGATGTGGATAAACGCCGGGGCTTGAGCCCCGTTGCCTGCGCCCAGGCGTCCGTGGCTGCCCACTTGGCAAAAATGCTCAGCACCCGGGCGGGCAGCGTGCAAACGCTGCCCGACTACGGCCTGCCCGATTTGAACAACATGCGTTTGAGCCTGCATGACGCGCTGACCCAAGCGCGTGAGGCCATCGAAATCTTTATTGAACGTTATGAACCACGTCTGAGCCAGGTCCGCGTCAGCGCCTTGCCCCGAGACGGCGACCCGCTGCGGCTCGCCTTCAGTCTCGACGGCTGGCTGGACGTGGCGGGCACCAAGCGTCAGGTCAGTTTCACCGCGCACCTGGATGGCAGTGGCCAGGTCAGGGTCGGGGTTTAAAGCCCGGCACGCGTGACGTTCAACCCCTATGTGTTTCCCGTATTCCGTGCCGTCGACAACTAACAGGTAGCGCCGTGTCCTTTAACCATTACTACCAAAGCGAACTCACTGCATTGCGCCAGTTGGGCAGCCGCTTCGCTGAGCGTAGTCCTGCGTTGGCGCCATTTTTGGGCCAGGCCGGGCGTGATCCTGACGTCGAGCGGTTGCTTGAAGGGTTTGCTTTTTTAACCGGGCGCCTGCGCCAGAAACTGGACGATGAACTCCCCGAACTGAGCCATTCGCTGATGCACCTGCTGTGGCCCAATTACATGCGGCCACTGCCGGCATTCAGCCTGTTGCAGTTCGACCCGCTGGACCGCCCGGGCCCGGCGCTGCGGGTCGAGCGCGAAACCCGGGTGGCGAGCAAGCCGATTGACGGCGTGAGTTGCCAGTTCAGAACCTGCTACCCGACAGACGTGCTGCCATTGGCCCTGGTTGAGCTGAAACACTCGGTCAACGCCCAAGGCACGCTGCTCAGCCTGCGTTTGAACATGACCTGTGACGGTCATTTGGGCGAGCTGGCGCTGAGCCGTTTGCGCTTGCACCTGGCGGGTGAGCGCTACGTCAGCCAAATGCTCTACCTCGGCTTGTTGCGCCATCTGCACGGCGTCACCGTGGTGCCGCTCGATGGCAACGGCAAAGCCCTGGAGGCCGACGAAAATCCGGCGTTCACCTTGGCGCCCACTTGCGTACAGCCGGTGGGGTTTGCCGAAGAAGAAGCCTTGATCCCTTACCCGCTGAACACCTTTCGCGGCTACCGCTACTTGCAGGAATACTTCGCCTTTCAGGACAAATTTCTGTTCGTTGACCTCAGCGGTCTGGAGCGCCTGAGCACGCTGCCTGAAGACACCCTCAAGCAGGTGCGCGGTCTTGAGTTGCGCTTTGATATTCGCCAGAGCAACGCCCAGCGCCTGCGCCCGACGCTGGACAACGTGAAGCTCTATTGCACGCCCATCGTCAACCTGTTCCAGCACGACGCCATGCCCGTGCGCCTGGACGGTAAACAGGACGAATACCTGCTGATGCCCTCACGGCTGGCGCTCGAACACTGCGCGGTGTTCTCGGTCGACAGCGTGACCGGCTGGCGCGTCGACGGCACGGGCTCCCAGCGGTATGTGCCGTTCGAATCATTCGAGCACGACCCCAGTTTTGATGTGGCGGTCGAGCAAACGCATTACAGCGTTCGCCAGCGCACAGCGTTGCTGCATGAAGGGCTCGACACCTACCTCAGTTTTGGCACCCGCCAGCCCGAGGCGGGCGAAACCCTGTCCATTGAGCTGACGTGCACCAATCAGAACCTGCCCCGACGCCTTGGCCAGGGCGATATCTGTCTGCCTTGCGAAGGGACGCCTGAGTTCCTGGTGTTTCGCAACATCGGGCCGGTGACGCCCAGCTACGCACCGCCGCTCAATCGCGACTTCCTCTGGAAGCTGATCAGCAACATGTCACTCAACTACCTGTCGCTGGCCAACGTGGATGCCTTGAAGGTGATCCTCGAAACCTACGACTTGCCGCGCTACTACGACGAACACGCCGAGCGCGTCAGTAAAAACCTGCTCAACGGCCTCAAGTCAATCCGCCATGAGCACGTTGACCGCCTGCACCGCGGCTTGCCGCTGCGTGGCCTGCGCACCGAACTGACCGTTGATACCCAGGGCTATGTCGGCGATGGCGACCTGTTTGTATTTGCCTCGGTACTCAACGAGTTTTTCGCGCTTTACGCCAGCCTCAATTCGTACCACGAACTGCGGGTCCACAGCACACAGGGAGAGACCTACCAATGGACACCCCGCATGGGCCTGCAGCCCCTGCTCTGAGCGTGTTGGCGCGCACTGTCCGGGAGTATTCGCTGTTTCAGGCCGTGCTGCTGGTTATTGACCGCCTGCGTGACGGCAACACCGACATCAGCGAAGACGAGCTCTACGATCGGGTGGAGTTTGTTGCCAACCCGAGCCTGGGTTTTCCGGGCTGCGACGTTGATGCGGTGGAGTTCTTTATCGAACACGGGCAACGCCGCGCGCGGCTGCGTTTCAACCTGATGGGCCTGGTGGGTTCCGCGTCGCCGTTGCCGGCGTTTTATGGCGAGCAAGCGCTGGGCGACGGCGACGCGCAGAACACCACGCGACAGTTTCTGGATCTGTTCAACCACCGCTTGCAACGGCTGCTGCTGCCGATCTGGCGCAAGTACCGCTATCGCGCCCGATTTGAAAGTGGCGCCAACGATCCGTTTTCCAGCCATTTGTTTGCCCTCATCGGGCTGGGTGGCCAAACCATCCGCGACGCTCAAGAGCTGAACTGGAAGCGCCTGTTGCCCTACCTCGGTTTGTTGAGTTTGCGTGCGCATTCGGCCGCCCTGATCGAGTCGGTGCTGCGGTACTACTTCAAGCATGCCGAACTGACGATTGAGCAGTGCATCGAGCGCCGCGTCGAGATTCTCCAGGAACAGCGCAACGCCCTTGGGCGCGGCAATCATCAACTGAGTGAAAGCCTGGTGCTGGGCGAGCGCGTTCGCGATTGCAGCGGCAAGTTTCGTATCCACATCCGCCAACTGAGTTGGGAGCGTTTTCATGAACTTCTGCCGATCGGCACGGGGTATCAGCCGCTGTGCGCGCTGGTGCGCTTCACCCTGCGTGATCCGCTTGAGTACGACATCCGGCTGGTGCTGCGCCACGAAGAAATCCGTGAGCTGCGCATTGCCGAGCACAACCCCTGCCGACTCGGATGGACCAGTTGGCTGGGCCGCGAATACGCGGACGGCGTCGTCACCCTGGGTAAAGCACATTAAGGAGCAATGGCCATGATCAACGTAGACCTGCAACAACTGATACAGGCACTCGACGCCGACACCCGGCGCGACCTTGAGGGCAGTGCCGAACGCTGTGTAACACGTGGCGCGAGCCAGGTATTGGTAGAAGACCTGCTGCTGCAACTGCTGGAGCGACCGCAAGGCTTGCTCGCACGTGCGCTGCAAGACGCCGCCATCGATGCGGGCCACCTGAGTGCCGCCTTGCAGCCGCGCAGTGAAAACAGCGCCTCACGCAACCCGGTGTTTGCGCCTGAGCTGGTGCAATGGCTGCAAGATGCGCTGCTGGTCGCCAGCCTTGAACTGGGGCAAACCCAGATTGATCAGGCCTCCTTGATCCTCGCCTTGCTGCGCAACCCGCTGCGTTATGCCGGGAGCGGCTATCAAACTCTGCTGGCCCAGCTCGATATCGAACGCCTCAAAGGCTTTGCCCTGTCGCAACAAACGCAACCCGCCAGCGCCCACGCTCCGGCGTCGGGCGAGGCGTTATTGCCGCGCTTTACCCACAACCTGACGGAGCAGGCGCGGGCCGGGAAACTTGACCCGGTGTTGTGCCGCGATGACGCCATCCGCCAGATGATCGACATCCTCGCCCGCCGGCGCAAAAACAACCCGATTGTGGTGGGCGAAGCCGGTGTGGGCAAAACCGCTATCGTCGAAGGCCTGGCCTCGCGCATCGCCGCCGGTGAAGTACCGCCGGTGCTGCTCGGGGTTGAACTGTTGTCACTGGACATGGGCCTGCTGCAAGCCGGGGCCAGCGTTAAAGGTGAATTCGAACGCCGCCTCAAAGGCGTCATCGACGAAGTCAAAGCCTCACCCAAGCCGATCATTCTGTTTATCGACGAAGCCCACACCTTGATCGGCGCCGGTGGCAACGCAGGAGGGTCCGACGCGGCCAACCTGCTCAAGCCCGCATTGGCCCGTGGCGAGTTGCGCACCATTGCCGCCACCACGTGGGGTGAGTACAAAAAGTACTTCGAAAAAGACCCGGCGCTCGCCCGACGTTTTCAGCCGGTGCAACTGCATGAGCCTACCGTCACTGAGGCGGTGACCATTCTGCGTGGTCTGGCCCACGTGTATGAAAAGAGCCATGGTATTTATTTGCGTGACGACGCGGTGGTGGCCGCCGCGCAATTGTCAGCCCGTTATCTGGCCGGCCGCCAGCTCCCGGACAAAGCCGTCGATGTGCTCGACACCGCCTGCGCCCGCGTGCGCATCAGCTTGGCCGCCGCGCCGCAAAAGCTTGAGCAACTGCGCGGTGAACTGGCTGAAGGCGGGCGCCAACGTCAGGCCATGCGCCGTGACGCCGAAGCCGGTTTGTTGATTGATCACGCGCAGCTGCTGACGCTGGAAGCGCGCTTGATCGAAGCCGAAAGCGAGCAGCTTGCCCTTGAAGCACGCTGGGTTGAGCAATGCACCTTGGCCGAACGCTTGCTGGCGCTGCGTCAACAACTGGCTCAGGCCCGTGAGGCCAGCGAACCGAACCTTGACCCTGACAACGAGCACAGCGTGCCCTCACTGGAGGCGCAGCTCAACCTCACCCACGCGGCCCTGAGCGAAGCCCACGGCCTTGAACGGCTGGTCAGTTTTGAAGTGTGCCCGCGTCTGGTCGCAGAAGTCATCAGCGCCTGGACCGGCGTGCCCGTGTCGCAATTGGCCCGTGAGCACAGCGCCAAGGTCAGCAGTTTCGGCGCCGATTTAAGCGCGCGCATTCGTGGCCAGGAACAGGCCATTCATGCGCTGGACCGCTCCATGCGTGCCACGGCGGCGGGCCTCAACAAGCCCGATGCGCCGGTGGGGGTGTTCCTGCTGGTGGGCCCGAGCGGCGTCGGCAAAACCGAAACAGCCCTGGTTCTGGCTGACCTGCTGTACGGCGGCGAGCGCTTTATCACCACCATCAACATGTCCGAGTTCCAGGAAAAACACACCGTTTCGCGGTTGATCGGCGCACCACCGGGATATGTCGGTTATGGCGAAGGCGGCATGTTGACCGAGGCCGTACGGCAAAAACCGTACTCCGTGGTGCTGCTGGACGAGGTCGAAAAGGCCGACCCGGATGTGCTCAACCTGTTCTATCAAATCTTCGACAAAGGCGTGGCCAACGATGGCGAAGGGCGCGAGATCGACTTTCGCAACACCCTGATCCTGATGACTTCCAACCTCGCCAGCGACCGCATCAACGCCTTATGCGCCAACGGTGCGCGGCCGAGTGCCGAAGACCTTGAACAGAGCATTCGCCCGGTGCTCAGCAACCACTTCAAACCCGCCTTGCTGGCGCGCATGCGCGTAGTGCCGTACTACCCGGTCAGCGGGCCGGTGCTGCGTGAGCTCATTGAAATCAAACTGCAGCGCCTGGGTGAGCGTCTGCAGCGGCGGCAACTGGCGTTCAGCCACTGCCAACGTCTGGTCGACCATCTGGCCGAGCGCTGCACCCAAAGCGACAGCGGTGCGCGACTCATCGACTACTTGCTCGACACCCACGTCCTGCCGCTGATAGCCGACCGCTTGCTGGACGCCATGGCCAACGCGCAAACCCTCAAGAGCGTGCACGTCACCCTCGACCCGCAGGCCCATGTGCTGTGTGAGTTTGCTTAAGGTGGAGCCGATGTTTGTTCGCGTAGCGGACCCTCTGGCGTATGCCGAGTCGTTGCTCCAGCACTTTGCCAGCGTGGCGCGTTGCACTGACAGCGCCAGTGTGGTCGGCCAGTGCGTGCGTGCCGTGGCCCAACTCAGTGGCTGTGAATTGAGCCAACTGTACGTACTCGATGCCACGCACAAGCGCCTGGAACTGACCGCAGAATGGCTCGACGGGCTTGTGCAACCGCCCCGCGAACAGGGGTTGCCAACAGATTACGCGGGCCAGCACCTGTTGCAGTTTGCCGTGTGCCAGAACCGGGTTGTGAGTGTCGATGACCTCAGCGACGGGCTGTATGACATCGGCTTTTTGCCCAGCCAAGGCCTGCCGTGGCGGGCGTTGCTGTGCGTACCGCTGCTCAATGCGCAGCAGTCGGTCGCAGGCGTCTTGCTGGTCGCCAGTCGTCAAGCGCTTGAGCTGTTGGCTTATGCGCCTTCTGTTGGAGTCTTCGGGACTTTTGTCGGGGCGCAGTTGCGTTTGCATCAGCAGGACGCCACCTCGGTAATGCCCTCAGACCTGACCGGCAGCACGAGCGGGCTGATCGGCAAAAGCCGGGCCATGCGCCAGACGTACCACCTGATCAACAAAGTGCTGAACAGCCCCTACACCGTGCTGCTGATGGGCGAAACCGGCACCGGCAAAGAAGTTGTCGCCCGGGCGATTCATGACGGCAGCTCACGCCGTGACCGGCCCTTTATCGTGCAGAACTGCGCGGCCTTCCCGGAGGCCCTGCTGGAAAGCGAGCTGTTCGGTTACCGCAAAGGCGCCTTTACCGGTGCCAACCGTGACCGCGCCGGGCTGTTTGACAGTGCCAACGGCGGCACTTTGCTGCTGGACGAAATCGGTGACATGCCGCTGTCGTTGCAAGCCAAGTTATTGCGCGTGTTGCAGGAGGGCGAGATCCGCCCCTTGGGCTCAAATCACACGCATAAAATCGATGTGCGAATCATCGCCGCCACCCATCGCGATCTGGCGCAATTGGTCAGCCAGGGGCTGTTTCGCGAAGACTTGTATTACCGCCTCGCACAATTCCCCATCACCTTGCCGGCCTTGCGTCAGCGCGAGGGCGACATCCTCGATCTGGCCCGACATTTTGCTGCGCAGACCTGCGCGTTTTTACAGCGCCAGCCGCTGCTCTGGTCCGAGCCGGTGCTGGAGCAACTGGCGAGCTACGCCTTCCCCGGCAACGTGCGCGAACTCAAAGGGCTGGTCGAGCGCGCAGTGTTGCTGTGCGAAGGCACTGAGTTGCGACCTGAACATTTCTCGCTGTTGCGCGATGCGCCCAGCGGTGCCGACACCCTCAACTTGCGCGAGCGTCTGGAGCAGGTTGAACGGGGGTTGCTGCTCGACTGCCTGCGCAAAAACGCCGGTAACCAGACCCGCGCCGCCCATGAACTGGGCGTCGCCCGGCGCACGCTGCTGTACCGCCTGGAGCGCCTGAATATCCGTTTGGACGATCTAAAAAGGAAGGCCTCGTGAGCCTCTTTCATTCTTTGTGCCTGTGGAGACTCTCCTGATGACTGCTCGTCTCTGGTGCGCCGTGTTGCTGATTGTCGCCGTGCTTTGCGGCGCCAGTGGGTGCAGCGCCAATTACAAATTCAACGACAACAGCTATCGCCCATTGGGTGATCCGCAAGCGGTCAATCGCGGTAAGTGACCGTAAGGAGCCACACTATGGAACTGGTATTCGACCTGCTCGACACTCGGTCGCGGGACGCTGCGCAGGTGATGCGCAAAACCTTCACCGAGCAAGGCGGCACCATCGGGCGCAATGCAGCCTGCGAGTGGGCGCTCGTGGACAGCACACGCAGCGTCTCCAATTACCACGCGCACATCAGCTATCGGGACGGCACGTTTTTTTTCACCGACACCAGCACCAACGGCAGTCGCTGCAACCGTCCCGAGGCCTGGCTGAACAAAGGCCAGGCGCAGCGCATTGAACATGGCGATGTGTTTTATATCGGTGACTTCCAGTTGCGTGCGCAACTGGAGCACGAGCTGCAAGCGATGCTGGAACAGGTTGGGCGCCCTCAACCGGCGGGCAGCATTATCCCGGATGATGCTTTTTTGGCCATGGACCCACTGGATCCGATCAAAATACCCGCCGCTGTCTTTGCCGTGCTCGAGGAACCTGAGCCACGGTACGGCCAGCCAACAGACTGGGAGCAGCGTGTCGATTTCGCCCAAATCGACTATGAAAACCTGCGGGTCCCGCATCTGGTCGAAGCTCCGCAGGCGCCATTGCCCGAGCCGATTGCGGCCATTGGGCCGCCCAGTGACGAGGCTTTTTGGTTGGCGCTGGGCGCGGTGCTGGGCGTTGACCTTGCGCATCAAACACGTGAAGACCGCGAAGCGCTGGCGTTCAAGGCTGCGCATTTGCTCAAGCACAGTATCGGCGGTTTGCAGCAAAGCCTGTGGACCCGCAGCGAGCTTAAAAACCAGCTGCGCCTGGCCCGCACCGCCGCCCCGGACACCCGCCAAAACCCGCTCACCTCCAGCCAGGATGCCAGCGAAGCCTTAGGCCTGTTGCTGGCGCCGAAAAAGCCCCATCAGCCCTCGGCCGAGCAGGTGGTCGGGCGTGCCTTCCGTGATGTACAGGCGCATCAGGTCGCGCTGTTAAGCGCCAGCCGTGCCGCGATCCGCAGCAGCCTTGAGCACTTCTCCCCGCAGCAATTGGTCTTGCGCTTTGAGCGTGATGGCTATCAGCCGTGGCTCAAGACATCGGCCAGCCGCTGGCGGGCGTTCAGTCGCTATCACCAGGCCCTGCAACAGGACGATGACTGGTGTGAACGCGTGCTGGCGCGAGATTTCGCTCAGGCCTACGACGTGCAAGTGCGCATGATTTCCACCCTCCACAATGACCCTCAAGGATGATGCGCATGTCGCGTAGTACCCCCCTTTATCGCAACGTTCTGCTGGCACTGACGGTGTGGCTGCTGGGCGGATGTTCGGCGTTGTCGCCGTACTCCAGCCTCACCAAGCTCGATCTGACGTTGAGTGCCAGTGATCAGGTCAACCTCGACCTCAACGGCCGTCCGTCGCCGCTGGTGGTTCGGTTGTTGGAACTCAAACACCCGGTTGCCTTTGAGAACGCCGATTTCTTCAGCCTGTACGAGCGGCCCAAAGCCTCGCTTTCACCGGATCTGGTCACCAGTGAAGAGCTGGAGGTGCGCCCCGGCGAGACCGTCGACCTCAAGCTAAGCATCGAGCCTGGCAGCCGCTATGTCGCGGTGCTGGCCGCGTATCGCGACCTGCCGCAAACCCAATGGCGCTATGTGGTGCCGCTGGCCGCGGGTGACCTGACCACGGCCCACTTGGTACTCGATCAGGCGGGCATTCATAACGCCGCCCGGGCCTCTGCACAGGCGGATGATTGAGCATGAATGCACACAAAGTTATCTGGCGCGAAGGCATGTTGCTGCGCCCGCAACACTTCCAACAAAGCGACCGTTATTACCACCACCAAATGAAAGCCCGCACCCAGTTACTGGGCCGCTACACCTGGGGCTTTCTGGGGCTGGACATCGACATGCAGTTTCTCAATATGGGCAAACTGGTGATCAGCCAGGCGGCGGGCGTGTTGCCGGACGGTAGCTTGTTTGAGCTGAGCGGCAGCACCCAGGCATTGGTCCTCGATGTGCCGCGCCACACCGCCAACACGGCGGTTTACCTGGCCTTGCCCTTGGTTACCGGCAATCACATTGAAACCCGCCGTGTGGATCAGGCTGATGTGCTGGCGCGCTACACCGCATTCGACATTGACGTGTCTGACTCAAACGCCGGTGACGACGCCAGCAGCCAGGTCAGTTGCGCCCGACCGGATTTCCGTCTGGTGCTGGGCGAGCAACAGAACGATCAAGCCTGCATCAAGTTGCAGGTGTGTCAGATCCTCGACACCACCTCAGACGGCGTGATCCGTCTGGATGAGCAATTTGTGCCGACTTTTATCCACGCCCACGCGTCGGGCTATGTGCTGTCGTGCCTCAAAGAAGTCATCAGCATGATCGCCAATCGCGGCGAAGCGCTGGCGCAGCGTATCAGCTCCAATGGCAAGGTCGGCGGGGCAGAGGTCGGTGACTTCATGATGCTCCAGCTGATAAACCGCACCGAACTGGTGTTGCGCCACTATTTGAGCCTTGAGCACCTGCACCCCGAAGAGCTGTATTGCGCGTTGCTGGCGATGCTCGGCGACCTCGCGACCTTTGGCAGCGAGAGCAAACGCCCGCAGGTGCGCAGCGCCTACCAGCACAGCAATCAGGGCGAAAGTTTTCGCAGCTTGATGGACTCGATTCGCCAGGTGCTGTCGATGGTGCTGGAGCAACACGCCATGGAGCTGGTGCTGGAAAGCCGTCAGTACGGCGTGCTGGTGTCGCCATTGACCGACCACGCATTGCTCGCCACTACCTCGTTTGTTCTTGCCGCCCAGGCCCATTGCGACAGCGAGGAACTGCGCCATCGCTTACCCGCGCACCTCAAGGTCGGGGCCGTCGAAAACATTCGCCAACTGGTCAACCTGCACCTGCCTGGCTTCAAGGTCAAACCCTTACCTGTGGCGCCTCGGCAGATTCCGTTTCACTCCAACAAAACCTATTTCATCCTCGAACTGGGCAGCGAAGAGCTGGCGCAACTGGAGCGCTCCGGTGGCTTTGCCTTCCATGTCTCGGGCGAGTTTTCAGCGCTTGAACTGCAATTTTGGGCCATCAGGAACTGACCGCCATGCGTACGGATTCACAACACCCAACAGATGACAGCACGGTGATGGTTTTTCGCGATGGCCACACGCCTGCGACGGCAGCCCTGACCGACGTGCAGGCCCCGCCAAAAATCGAGCAACTTGCCGAACGCATGATCTATTCGGCGCGGGTAAAACCTGCCGACGCGTTCAGCGTCAGTGTTAACCCGCTGGTGGCTGCGGCCAGTGAAGTGCTGTCGTTTGTGGTGCACATCAAACACAGCACCTCGCCAGACACGCTGGTGGGCCTGCACGGACAGCTCACCGCTGCCATCAAGGCGTTTGAGGCCAATGCCCTGTGCCGGGGCGTTGACAGCCAGCACATGATGAAAGCCCGTTACGTGCTGTGCACGGTGGTCGACGAGGCCGTGGTGACCACCCGCTGGGGCAAGGAAAGCGAGTGGTCGCAGCAGAGCCTGCTGAGCAGTTTCCACAACGAAACCTTTGGCGGTGAGAAGGTCTTTCAGGTGCTCGACCAGCTGTGCAAAGACCCGGTGTACAACCTCTCGCTGCTGGAGCTGATTTACCTGTGCCTGGCCTTGGGCTTTGAAGGCAAGTTTCGCGTCATTGAGCGCGGCATTCATGAACTCGACGGCATTCGTGATGCGCTGTACCGGCAGATCCGGCACTTGCGCGGGGACGTCCCGCGTGAGCTTTCACCGCACTGGCAAGGGCTCAAGTCACACCGCCACCGTCTCACCCGCATCGTGCCGGGGTGGTTGCTGGCGACCTTCACGGCGGGATGCCTGGTGGTCATGTTTTCGGGCTTTGCCTGGGTTTTGGGCGAGCAGCGCGACGTCGTCTTGCAGCCGTATCAACAGCTCGACACTCCGGTTGTACGAGCGCAGTTGTAATTAGGGATAGGTCATGAAAAACGTGTTGAAAAAGGTCGGTGCCTTTGTGTGCCAGACCTGGATGTGGACGCTGTTACTGCTGCTGTCGATTGCCCTGCTGGTGTGGTGGGTGGGGCCGCTGTTGGCGGTCAATGAGCATAAATTCTGGGCGGACGCCACGGCGCGGCTGTTGACCATCAGTGCGCTGTGCCTGATCTGGGGCCTGACCATGGTCTTTGTCAGTTGGCGGGCCGGGGTGCGTAAAAAAGAGGCCGAAGACAACGACGTCGGCCAAGAGCGCGAGCGCCGTGAAGCGCTGATCAATGCCAGCCACAAAGAACTGCGCGCCCGCTTCAAAGATGCGTTACGCACACTCAAAACCTCCAGCGTTTACCGAGGTCGCAGCGAGCGCTGGCGCGATGAACTGCCCTGGTACGTGTTGATCGGCCCCAAAGGCAGCGGTAAAACCAGCTTGCTGGATTTTTCGGGGCTGGATTTTCCGCTCAATAAAATTGATCGCAAGCTCACCCGCGACACCAGCGGCACCCGTGATTGCGATTGGTATTTTGCTGAAAACGGCGTGTTGATCGACACTGCCGGGCGCTTCCTCACCCAAGACGCCACCCACGCCGATGCCAACGGCTGGCGCACCTTGCTCGACCTGTTGCGCAAGCGCCGACGTGAGCGGCCGCTCAACGGCGTGCTGGTGACCTTGCCGGTCGATGTGCTGTTCTCAAGCGATGAAACCAAATTGTCTGACCTGGCCGAACAGGTTCGCCTGCGTCTGCAAGAAGTGCATCAAACCTTGCACATCGAGGTTCCGGTGTATCTGGTGCTGAGCCAGGCCGACAAGTTGTTGGGCTTCACCGAGTTCTTTGAACAACTGAGCCGCGAAGAGAGCGACCAGGTGTTTGGTGCCAGTTTTGGCGAAGGGCAGAGCGGTGCCGATGTGGCCTTGCTGCGCGCAGAGTTCGAAGCGTTGTTGGGGCGTCTCAACAGCCAGGTCATCACGCGCATGCACCAAGAGCGCGACAGCCTGCGACGCGGGCGCATTCTCGACTTCCCTCATCAACTGGGCAGCATTGGCGAGCGGCTGTGCCTGTTTGTCGACATGGCCTTCACCGGCAATCGTTACCAGCGTGCCAGTCCGCTGCGCGGCTTTTACCTGACCAGCTCGCCGCACGTTAAACAAAAACTGAACCCGACCACCGCCGATGTCGGCGCGCGCCTGGATATGAAAGCCCACGTGCTGCCGACCTTGCACAGTGGCCGCTCGCACTTCGTTCATCACCTGTTAAGCCGGGTTATTTTCCCTGAGGCAGAACTGGCGGGGCTGGATAAACGCGAGCGTCGGCGCCTGCATTGGGGTCAGCGCGTGATGTACGTGGGCGCGCTGGCGGTACTCGGTGGCGTGGGTGTGCTGTGGACGGCGAGCTTTTCGGCCAACCATGAACGTTTGGATAAATTGCGCGAACTGGCCCAGCAAGGCGACAAGCAGCGCTCACTGCTAAGCCCGCGCGATGATGCCCGGGCCATTCTCGGCACGCTCGACACGCAATACGCCGCGACGCGGGTGTTCCCGTCGCTGATTGACGTGTCGCTGCATGAGCGCACCGGTTTGTATCAGGGCGGCGTCAGCCACCCGGTGGTGACCCAGGCCTACGAGCGCGAGCTTCAAGCGCAGTTACTGCCCCGTGTGGCCCAGCAACTTGAAAGTCAGATCCGCGCTAACCTCAACAACCGCGACCGCCTGCTCAACAGCGTGCGCGCGTACCTCATGCTCGGCATCCCCGAACGTCGCGACAATGCCTGGCTCAAAGCGTGGGTGGCCACGGACTGGTCAGCGCGCTACCCCGGCAATAGCGCCGTGCAGAATGGACTTAACCAGCACTTTGGTCGGTTGCTCGGCCTTACGCTGAACTACACGCTTAACGACACCCTGGTTGCTCAAGCGCGTCAGGCCTTGCGCAGCGAGTCGCTGGCCTCGGTGGTGTACCGCATGTTGCGCGAGCAGGCGCATACCTTGGCACCGTACAGCTTTGATCAGCATCTGGGGCCGCAAGGCAGCGTGTTCAGCGGCGCGGGTTATGTGATCCCGGGGTTCTACACCCAACAAGGCTACAAGCAGTATTTCTCGGTGCAGGGCGCGACGCTGGTCAGTGACATCCTGCGTGACAACTGGGTACTGGGCGAGGGCAACACCCTCAGCGCCATGGACCTGCGCAAGTTGATGGTCGAACTTGAGCAACTGTACTTTCGTGATTACGCCACGCACTGGAGCGAAGCGGTCGGGCAGTTGGCGCTACAGCCTTTCAACACCGCCCGTGAAGGCGCCGAGCAGTTTGCCGGGCTGACCTCGGCCAACTCTGCGGTGCTGCACTTGTTGCTCCAAGTGCGAGAAAACACACGCTTCCCAAGCGTGGCCGAGGCCCTTGAAACCCTGCCCGAGGCAGCCGAAAAAGCCACACAAGCCCTGGACGCTGTAGCGGCAAACGTACCGGATACCGCCAAAAAAGCCCTGCAGCGACGGTTCGAGCCTTTGCACCGTTTGCTGGATGAAAACGACGGCCCGGCGGCAGACCTCATTCCCGCTTTGCAAGGGCTTAACGACGTGCAACTGCAACTGGCCGGCCTTGCGCGTGCCAGCACACCGGACCAGGCCGCCTTCGACATGGCCGCGTCGCGCATGACCGGCCAGCGTGATGCCCTGAGCCAACTGCGCATGGCGTCGCAACGCTTGCCAAGCCCTCTGAATGGTTGGTTCAACGGGGTGACCGAACACACCTGGCGTCTGGTGCTCAGCGACACGTATCAATTTATCAACCAGCGTTATCAGCGCGAGCTGTACGGTTTTTACGTGCGTGCGATCAAACAGCGTTATCCGTTTAACGCCCATAGCCACAGCGATGTGGCCCTGAATGACTTCCGCGAATTCTTCCGTGGGCAAGGCATCAGTGATCGCTTTTTCGACACCTACATGCGGCCTTTTGTCAGCGGTGAAGCGGGTAATTACCGTCTGCGCAGCATGGACGGGCAAGGCTTGCCGATGGCCAGAACCTACCTGGATCAAATGGCCGCGGTGCACGTCATTCGCCAAAGCTTCTTTGCGCAAAACCCGGCAGAGCCGCAGGTGCAGTTCACCCTCGAACCCTACAACCTGGACTCCAGCGTCAGCCGCTCCGAGTTCCGCTTTGGCAACCAGTCCATTGAATACCGGCATGGCCCGATCGTTCCGGTGACCTTGCAGTGGCCCACCGAAGCCGAAAACGGCCGCACCAGCCTGGTCATGGAAAAAACCGTCGGGCGCCCGGTCGGCATCGAAAAAAGTACCGGGCCCTGGTCGTTGTTCCGCTTGCTGGACCTGATGCAAACCGACTACCTGAGCGGGCGCGATGTGATGGTGCTCAAGGCCGATGTGGGCGGGTTGCGCGCCAACTACCTGCTGATGAGCCAGCGCACACCCAACCCGTTTGATATGGACGTGCTGCGCAGCTTCCGTCTGACCGAGCAACTGTGATGGTGCCAGCACTGCCATGGCGCAGCGCGGCGTGCACCGATCAGGGCAAGGTCCGTGAGCGCAACGAAGACGCCATTCTCGATTGCCCACAGCAAGGGCTGTGGGCCGTGGCCGATGGCATGGGCGGCCATCGGGCGGGCGATATCGCCAGCCAGATGATCGTCACCAGCCTGGGGGAACTGACCCAGGTGCAAACCTTTGACCAGCGCCTGGACGCCGTGCGCCAGTGCCTGCACTGGCTCAACCGGCGCATGGGCCAGGAACTCACCGTCAGCGACCAGCATGCTGACAACCTCATGGGCAGCACCGTGGTCGCGTTGCTGCTGGAGGGCCAGCGTGGCGCCTGTGTCTGGGCGGGCGACAGCCGTTGCTACCTGTGGCGTGGGCGGCAGTTGTACCAACTATCGCGGGACCATTCGTTGCAGCAACAACTGATGGATGAACACGCCATGAGCAGCGAGCAGGCGCTCGCCCAACCCGGCGCCCGTGCGCTGACCCGCGCCATTGGCGCCAGCGAGCATTTGAACTTGAGCGTGGTCGAGCTTGAAGTGCTGCCCGACGATGTGTTTTTGCTGTGCAGCGATGGCTTGTACCAGAACCTCAGCCACAGCGAGATGGGCAACGCGCTGAGCCTCATCTCGCCACAGGTGGCGCTGGCGCGATTGTTTGACGGCGTGCTGCGCGGTGATGCACGCGACAACATCAGCGCCGTGGTGATTCGCCAATGAGCGCACTGCCAACCGTGCTCGGCGGGCGGTATTGCATCGAGCACTTGCTGGGCGCGGGTGGCATGGGCACGGTGTATCGGGCGCGTGACCTGCTTCAGGAACAGTTCGGTGACCCGCAGCCTTACGTCGCCCTGAAAGTGCTCAGCGAAGCCTACGAACAGTCACCGGATGCCAGCGCCTTACTCTTCAACGAGTACGCGCTGATGCGCCATTTGCACCATCCCAACGTGCTGCGTATCTACAGCTTTGACGTCGATACGACGCACCAGCGGGTGTTTATGGTGATGGAGTTATTTCGCGGCCCGACCCTGGACCGTTTGTTGTGCGAGCGCCCGCTGGGGTTGGGGTGGTCTGCGTTACAGGAAATCGCCTTGCCATTGCTCGATGCCGTGGCCCACGCCCATGAGCGCGGCGTGCTGCACGGCGACCTCAAACCGAGCAATGTGCTGCTGAGCGAAGACGGCGTGCGCTTGTTCGACTTTGGCCTTGGCCAGGCGCAGGCCGGAACGCTGGACGGCTTGGCGCCGGTCAGCCGAAGCCGCGTCAACGCCTGGACACCGGGGTACGCCGCGCCTGAAATCCTTGAAGGTGCCGCGTTGACCTGCGTTGCCGACGTGTATGCGCTAGGCTGTTTACTTTATGAACTGGCCAGCGGCAAACACCCGTTCAACCGAAAGCCTGCCATCAAAAAGCGCCTCAAACGCCCAAAAAACCTGCCATATCACGCCTGGCGCGCCGTGCGCAAAGCCCTGGCATTGGACCCAACCCAACGCACCATCAGCGCCGCCCAACTACGAACAGCCCTGGCAACCCAACCCGGTTTTTTCGCCAGACTCTTGTAGTCGCTGCCGAGGAACGAAGGCTGCGATGCGGGCCGCCGGACCGCCGCTTGGGGTCGCTGCGCAACCCATCGCAGCCTCATGCTTCGGCAGCGGCTACAGGGCTCAACTAGTTCTTGTAGCCGCTGACGAGGAACGAGGCTGCGTCCGGCGACGGAGTCGTCGTAAAAACAGCTAACGCGGTGTGTCAGGCAAACGGAGTTTTCTGCATTGACGATCGCTGCGCAATCGGACGTAGCCTCGCAGGCTCGGCAACTGCTACGGGATTATCGGCGACCCTTTTACCCCAACAAACACAACTTCTGCGCCCGGGTGATCGCTTGTATGCGGCTGGTGACGTGCAATTTGCTGAACAGGTTTTTCAGGTGCCATTTCACGGTCTCTGCCGAGATATCGAGGCTGCGGGCGATTTCTTTGTTGGCCTGGCCTTGGGCAATTAAACGCAAAATCTGCAACTCGCGCTCACTCAAACTCGGCTCGCGGCTGTCGAGGTCTTCGTTGCCAATCCGTGGGTCGAGGTTTTCCTGCAGGCCGCGCAGGTATTGCGCAACTTCACCCCGCGCCGTTTTCACCGTGGCTTCAAGCAACACCGGCATGGCGTCACCGGCATCCAGCACACTGCGTCGCAAATCTTGCCGACACGCCAGGTTAAGCAGCGGTTGCAAGGTGTTGACGGCGCCCGCCTGATCGCTTGGCCACAACGCACACGCCAGCGCAGCGCGGCTGCGGACGGCGCGCAACAGTTGGCCCTGACGCTCGTCGTCTTGCAGCAGGGCTTGCCACAGGGTAGCCGCCAGGCTCCAGTTTTTTTGCGCCGCGGCGATATGGCAGTGCGCTTCAGTGCGTGCACGGGTGATCTCGGCATGTGCCCGCTGCGGGTCCAGCGCCTCGAACTGCGCCTGTAACTCCAACGCCTGCGGCAGTTGCTCACTCGCCAGGTGGATGCGTATTTCCTCCACCAGCAGCCAGGCTTGTAACCGGGGCCAGCGGCGCAAGGTTGCCAGTTGCTGCGCATGCTCCAGCAGGTAGCGCGCCTGGGTCGGTTCACCCATCAGCAGCGCCCGGCGGGCCAGGCTGGCGTAAGCGCCAAACAGTGCGTCCAGCGGGGCGTTGGTATCGATCTGGCTCAAGCGCGGCGTCACCAGTGTTTGCAGCGATTGCCACTCACCGCGCTCGTACAGCACTTCGCCCAAGAGTGCCGCCAACGTCGCGCTGCCACTTGATTGCGGGCCGGTGAGGTCTTCGGTCGGGGTCAGCGCCAAGCGGTAATACTGCTCGGCGCTGTGCAAATCGGCTTGGCGAAAGTGGCTTAGGCCCAGCACAAAGGCACGGTAAACCGTCACAAAGAGGTTGTGCGAGGGCGTGGTCGGGCACGGCATATGGCGCTGTACCGCTTGCGCCTGAGGGTAATGGCCTTGGGTCATGTAGCCATAACTGAGGATGTTGCAGATCAGCCCGTCGACCCAGGTATCGCCGCACGGCACCTGCGCCAGCAACGGCTCAACGCATTCGATGCTTTGGCTGATATTTTCAGCGAAGGCCTCGGTAATGGCGCCGATAACCTGGTATTTGATGGTCAGCCGCGAGCAGGGCTGCGGCGTGTTGAACAACGGCCGCAAGCTGTCGAGCAAGCCCCTTGAAGCCGCGAAATGAAAATGATGGCCCAACGCCCACGCGAGGTTCAGTTGCAGGTCGATGCGCTGCTCGTCCAAGGGCAGGCTGGCGATTTCGGGCATCTGCTGCAACCAGCGCACCAGCGTCTCTACATCGCCTTCTTCGGCCAGCGACTGCGCGCCTTGATGGGCGCAATCGCTGCGGCTGCCCAGTTGGCCCGCAGCCAGCGCGTGGCGAATCGCTTCGGCCCAGTATTGGTGTTTGGCCAGCCAGTTGCTGGCGCGCTCATGCAGGTGCACCACGTCAATATCGCTGTGCTGCAAGCGCTCGCTCAGGGTCTCGACAAACAGGGCGTGGTAACGAAACCAGTGGCCCTGGCTGTCCAGCGAAAACAAAAACAGATTGTGCCGTTCAATCTCGGCCAGCATGTCATCCGCGTCGTCGTGCTCGGTTACGGCATTGCACAGCGACGGCGTGAGGCGCCCGAGGATCGAGGTTTTTAACAAAAATTCTTGTAAGCGCACCGGCAGCGGCGCCAGCACCACGTCGTACAAATACCGGCCGATCTGCCGACTGCCCAGGTGCATGCGGTTGAGGTTGCGCAACGGATCGCTGGGCGCCAGTGCGGCCATTTGAATCCCGGTGATCCAGCCTTCCGTCAGGCTCAGAACCCGCTGCAACTCGGTCGCAGGGAAGCGCTGAGGGTTGGCGCTGGCCAGATAGCTTTGGGTTTCTTCGACGTTGAAACGCAGGGCGTTGGTGTCGATTTCAAGCAACTGATTGTGCGCCTGCAAACGGCTCAGCGGCAGCGCCGGAACACTGCGGCTGCCCACCAGCAAGTGGAAACAGTCGGGGGCATGCTGCAACAGCTGCTCAAGGTCGCTGACGATGCCGGGGTGGTTGAGCAGGTACAAGGCGTTTTGCCGGGGCTGCATCAGGTTGATCAGCTCGCGGATAAACCGGCTGTCGGCCAGCGCGAGGCTCTCGGTCAGGGCCGCCACCGGCTCCAGCGGTTCGCCACTGGCCTGGCTCAAGGCCGCCAGCACATAGCGGCGAAAGGTCTGCGGGGTGTTGTCCTGCTGATCCAGGCTGAGCCACGCCACGCTGTGGCCCTGCTCCAGCAAATGCTGGCGCCACTGCCCCAGCAACGTGGTTTTGCCAAACCCGGCGGGCCCGCACACCAGCGCCATGCAGCGCTCTTGCATCAGGCTGACTTTTTCCAACAGGCGTGTCCGTGCCAGCACCGTACGCGCCGAGCGCGGCGGTACCAGTTTGGTGCCGATCAGCGGTAAGCCGTGGTCAAGACCGAAGGCCGTATGGCGCTCGATCGGGTTGGAAAAATTGGCCTGGGTCATTGTTGTTATACATCCCTCTAGCGTTTGGATGACGCCGTCCCTGGGGGGGCTCAAGAGTACCCCCCGGGGGAGTGAGTGGCGCCCCCCCATCCGGGTAGTTATGGCTGCGACTTTAGACTCTTACCGTAAGGGAACGCCATCGTCGATCACTACAAGGTGTTCGATAAACCCAATAAAAAAGCCAAGACAAGAGGGCGAACCCATGTCGCTTAGCAAGTCAGAACTGCTCAAGGCCTACCGCAAAATGCGCGAAATTCGCGTATTCGAAGAACGCCTCCATCAAGAGAACACAACGGGTGATATCCCCGGTTTTATTCACCTTTATTGCGGTGAAGAGGCCATTGCGGTGGGGGTGTGCGAGAACCTCAAAGACACCGATTACATCGGTTCCACTCACCGTGGTCACGGCCATTGCATTGCAAAAGGGTGTGACATTCACGGGATGATGGCAGAAATTTTTGGCAAGGATTCTGGTCTGTGCCGAGGTAAGGGCGGCTCGATGCACATCGCCGATTTGAGCAAAGGCATGCTCGGCGCCAACGCCATTGTTGGCGGTGCGCCCCCCCTGGCCATCGGCGCGGCTCTGACGGCAAAAACCTTGGGCAACGGCGGCGTGGCCGTGTCGTTCACGGGTGATGGCGGTTCTAACCAGGGCTTGGTGTTCGAAGCCATGAACATGGCCGTGGTGCTGCAACTGCCGGTCATCTTCATGTTTGAAAACAACGGCTTCGGTGAAGCCACCGGCCACGACTATGCGGTGGGTGGGCGCAACATTACCCAGCGCGCGGCAGGCTTCGGCATGCCGGCGGTCAAGGTGGATGGCACGGACTTCTTTGCGGTGTACGAGGCGGTGAGCGAGGCCGTCGAGCGGGCGCGCAACGGTGGCGGCCCGACCGCCATCGAAGCCATTGCCCATCGCTGGTACGGGCACTTTGAAGGTGACCCGATGCTGTATCGCGCAGACGGCGAAGTCGAGCGTCTGCGCCAGGAAAGCGACCCTTTGAAAATCTTCAGTCAACACGTTGCCGGTCAAATCTCCCCAGAAGAACTGCAAGCCATCGACGATGAGGTCACGGCCTTGGTCGATGACGCTGTGGCCAAGGCCCGCGCAGCTGAGTTCCCTGCGGTAGAAAACCTGCTGACCGACGTTTACGTGTCTTACTGAGGAGTTGAACCATGGCAATTCGTACTTATCGTGAAGCGGTCAAAGAAGCCCTGGCTCAAGAAATGGCGCTCGATGATCGTGTGGTGCTGATCGGCGAAGACGTGTGCGGCGGTCAGGCCGGTACTGCCGAAGTGGGCAGCAAGGGCGAAGCGTTCGGCGGTGTGCTGGGCGTAACCAAAGGCCTGTGGACCGAGTTCGGATCCTCGCGGGTGATCGACACCCCGATCACCGAGTCGGCGATTATTGGCATGGCGGCGGGCGCGGCAATGACCGGGCTGCGGCCAGTGGCCGAGCTGATGTTTATGGACTTTTTCGGCGTGTGCCACGACATGCTCTACAACCAGGCGGCCAAGTTTCGCTACATGTTCGGCGGCAAGGCCAAAGCGCCGATGGTGGTGCGCGGCATGATCGGCGCGGGCTTCTCGGCAGCGGCCCAACACTCGCAGTCGCCGTACCATATTTTTGCCACCACGCCGGGCCTCAAAGTGGTGGTGCCGTCGACGCCGTACGACGTTAAAGGCTTGTTGATCCAGGCGATTCGCGACGACGACCCGGTGGTGTTCTGTGAACACAAAGCGCTCTATGACATTAAGGGCGAAGTGCCTGAAGAGCCTTACACCATCCCGTTCGGCGTGGCCAACTACACCCGCGAAGGCACCGACGTGACCATCATCGCGCTGGCGGCCATGGTCCACAAAGCCAACCAGGTGGCCGACAAACTGGCCGCCGAAGGCATCTCGGTTGAAGTGGTCGACCCGCGCACCGTATCGCCGCTGGACGAAGACGGCATTCTGGAATCGGTGACCTCCACTGGCCGCGTGGTGATTGTTGATGAATCGGCGGCGCGCCTGGGCTTTGCCCACGACCTCGCCGCCCTGATCGCCACCAAAGCGTTCTACCAGCTCAAGGCGCCGATCATCATGGTCACGCCGCCCCACACGCCCGTACCGTTCTCGCCGGTGCTGGAACAGGCGTGGATCCCGAGTGTCGACCGCATCGAGGCCGCCGTACGTAAAGTGATGGAGGCCTGACCATGAGCGAGATCAAAATCATCGAGGTGCCTAAATGGGGCCTGTCGATGGAAGAGGGCACCCTGAACAACTGGCTGATTGAAGAAGGTGACAGCTTCAAACAGCATCAGGAACTGTGCGACATCGAGACCAGCAAAATCTCCAACGTGCTGGAAGCGCCGTTCGACGGTGTGCTGCGGCGCAAAGTGGCGCAGCCGGGGCAAACCTTGCCGGTGGGCGGACTGCTGGGCGTGGTGGCCGATGCGTCGGTGAGCGATGCCGAGATTGACGCCTTTATCGCCCAGCGGGGCGTGGCTCCAGCCGCTGCGCCAGAGCAACCAGCCGTGGCCGCCACAGCGCCTGCCGCGCCTGCTGCCCCCGCCGTTGCGGCCAAAGCGCCTGCACCGGCACCGGCGGCCAAAACCAGCAACGGCTGGCAAGTACCGCAAGCCTTGCTCGGCGCCAGCGCCGAGTCGGTATTCGCCACCCCGCACGCCACCCGTTTGGCCAAAGAGTTGGGCATCGACCTGAGCCGTGTCACCGGCACCGGCCCCACCGGGCGCATCAGCGTGGCCGACATCGAGCAGGCCGTGAAGGATCACGGCGGCAAGGTCGCCACGCTGCAACCGGCGCAGCGGGCAGACAGCCCGGCGCGTTCGCGGGCCGATGACAGCCAGATCGTGGCCACCCCGTTGGCGCGGCGTCTGGCAGCCAAGCTGGGGGTTAACCTCAACGATTGCCGTGTGACGGGCAGCCGTGGCCGGGTCAGCAAGGTCGACGTACTGGAAGCCCACGCTGCGCAAAACCCGGTGGCGGCGGCATCTGCACAAGCGGTTGAGCAGGCCCCTGAAGCCGAAGTGCTGCCCATGAACGGCATGCGCAAAGCCATTGCTGGGCGCCTGCAAGAATCCAAACGCACGGCGCCGCACTTCCGCTTGCAGGCCGATCTGGACCTTGAAGCGCTGCTGGCGCTGCGCAGTGAAATCAATGCCTCGGCCCCGGCGGTCAAGCTGTCGGTCAACGACCTGTTGATCAAAGCGGTTGGTTTGGCGCTGGTCAAAGTGCCGGACGTCAATGTGCAGTTCGACGAAGCGCGCCAGGCCGTACTGCGCTTCAAAGACGCCGATGTGTCGGTGGCGGTGGCGCTGCCCGGTGGTTTGATCACGCCGATCGTGCGTCAGGCCAATCGCAAAAGCCTGTCGAGCATCTCGCAAGAAATGCTCGACCTGGTGACCAAGGCCAAGGCGGGCACGCTCAAGCCCGAAGAGTTCCAGGGCGGCACGTTCAGCATCTCCAATTTGGGCATGCTCGGGGTCAGCCAGTTCGACGCCATCATCAACCCGCCCCAAGGCGCGATTCTGGCCATTGGCGCAGGTGAGCAACGGGTGGTTGCGCACAACGGCCAACCCGCCGTGCGCACGCAAATGACCGTGACCTTGTCGTGTGATCACCGGGTGATTGACGGTGCGCTGGGGGCCCTGTTCCTCAAGGAACTCAAGCGTCTGGTGCAGACCCCCAGCCTGATGATGCTCTAGGAGCCACCATGACCGATAAATACGATGTACTCGTCATCGGCGGTGGCCCCGGCGGTTACGTGGCGGCCATTCGCGCCGCCCAACTGGGCCTGAGCACGGCCTTGGTCGAGCAGCAGCACTTGGGCGGCATCTGCCTGAACTGGGGCTGCATCCCCACCAAAGCCATGCTCAAGGGCGCCGAAGTCGGGCACACCTTGAAGCACCTGGATACCTTCGGTTTTAGCGCTGACAACATTCAGTTCGACATTGCCCAACTGGTGGCCCACAGCCGTGGGGTGTCGCGCAAATTGACCGGGGGCATTGCCTATCTGCTGAAGAAAAACGCCGTCAAGGTTATCGACGGGCGTGGCCGCGTCAGCGCCAAAGGTGTGGTCACCGTCACCAGCGACACCGGCGAGTCGCAGTATCAGGCGCGGCACATCATCCTTGCCACCGGCGCACGGCCAAGGCCGTTGCCGGGGCTGGTGGCCGACGGGCAAAAAGTCTGGAGCTACTTCGACGCCCTCGTGCCCAAGAGCGTGCCCGAGTCGCTGCTGGTGATTGGCTCGGGCGCCATCGGCGTCGAGTTCGCCAGCTTGTACAGCGACCTCGGCAGCCAGGTGACGCTGGTCGAAGTGGCCAAGCAGATCATGCCGGTTGAAGACCACGACGTCGCCAGCCTGGTGCAGCGCGAGTTCGAACAACGCGGCATTCGCGTACTGACCCAAACCAAGGTCAGCGCGGTGCAAGGCGAGGTCGGCGCGCTGCAATGCCGACTCACCCTCAGCGATGGCAGCGAGCAGACCGTGCACGTGGCGCAAGTGTTGTTGGCGGCGGGCATTCAACCCAATACCGAAGACATGGGCTTGGAAGCGCTGGGCGTGGAGTTCGACAAAGGCTTTATCAAAACCGATGCGTGGTCGCGCACCAGCGTGGCCGGGCTGTATGCCATCGGCGACGTGGCGGGGGCGCCGTGCCTGGCGCACAAGGCCAGCCATGAAGGGGTGATCTGTGTCGAGAAACTGGCGGGCGTAGACGGCGTGCACCCGCTCAACAAAGGCCGCATTCCGGGTTGCACCTATGCCCGGCCCGAAGTCGCCAGCCTGGGGCTTACCGAAGCGGCAGCGCGCAGCAAAGGCCACAGCATCAACGTCGGTCGTTTCGACTATCAGGCCAACGGCAAAGCGCTGGCCATGGGCGAAAGCACCGGCTTTGTGAAAACCATTTTCGACAGCGAAACCGGTGAATTGCTGGGCGCCCACATGGTGGGCCCGCACGTGACCGAACAGATCCAGGGTTTTGGTATCGCCCAGGCGCTGGAGGCCACCGACGCGGAGCTCAGCGAGGTCATCTTTGCCCACCCGACGCTCAGCGAAGCCATGCACGAAGCCGTGCTGGCAGCCAGAGACCGTGCGCTGCATCAATAGACACGCCAGCGGTCTGGGCTATGGTTCAGACCGCTGATCTTGCTAACGGTTGAAAGGAGCCCAACGAATGAAACTCAGTGGAAAAGTTGCATTGATCACCGGCGCGGCACAAGGCATTGGCCGTGGCATCGCCTTGCGTCTGGCCAGAGAAGGCGCCGACATCGCGCTGGTTGACCTCAACCCGGAAAAACTGCGCCACGTGGCCGAAGAGGTCCAGGTGCTGGGCCGCAAAGCCAGCACCTTCGTGGCGGACGTGGGTGACCGCGAACAAGTCTTCCAGGCCGTTGAACATGCCCACAGCACGCTGGGCGGGCTGGACATCATGGTCAACAACGCAGGCATTTCACAGGTCAAGCCGCTGCTGGACGTGACCGCCGAAGAAATCGAACGCATCTACCGCATCAACGTGCAGGGCACCCTGTGGGGCATTCAGGCGGCGGCCGAGAAATTCCAGGCGCTTAAACGCACTGGCAAAATCATCAACGCGTGCTCCATCGCGGGGCATGAAGGCTATGCCTTGCTGGGCGTTTACTCCTCCACCAAATTCGCCGTCCGTGCCCTGACCCAAGCGGCGGCCAAAGAGCTGGCGGTACACGGCATCACCGTCAACGCCTACTGCCCGGGTGTGGTCGGGACCGACATGTGGGTCGACATCGACAAACGCATGTCCGAAATCACCGGCGCGCCGATTGGCGCCACCTACGATAAATTCGTCAACGGCATCGCCCTGGGCCGCGCCGAAACCCCGGAAGACGTCGCAGCGTTCGTCGCCTACCTGGCCAGCCCGGACGCCGACTACATGACCGGCCAAGCCCCGCTGATCGACGGCGGCTTAGTCTTCCGCTAATCCCACAACACCTGTGGGAGCGAGCTTGTCTCGCGATCTTTTGATCTTCAAAACGCGCCTGCTTGCACTCAGGCGCGTGCTGCTTTAGTGCGTCGTTAAACCATCCAGCGACTTGTCCACATACGCCTTGGCCAGCTCCACCAGGTGCATGCAGGACATCACCAAACTGCGCGAATGCCCGCTCAAGCCATTCCCCGCCTCACTCGCCGAAGCACCCGCGCAGCGCAACAAGTCTGACGCCTGGGCCAAAGCCGCTTCTAAATTGACGCTGTCCGGGATGGCATACGTGGCCTGATCCACGTGCCGTGGAGGCCTATGGACGTGCAGGTAGTAATCGAGGGCGCGTTCGGTGGCTGCACGGTCTAACGACAATGCCTCGCACTGAGCAGCAGTTTGCGGGGGGGAAGCGGGTGGATCAGGAACAATTTTTTTCATGGGTACAACTCCGAGAGATCAAGGGAGCTGCCTTTATCGCGACTAAACGAATGGGTGGCAGCCATGCGCAGGTTAGTCGACCGGTCACTCGGAAACCCGGCGCGCCACGAAGGGCGCCCTGCGCACGGCCACCATAAAACGCAGGCCGAAAAAAGCGCCTCGCGGAGGTGGCGCCTTGCGCCGAGTAACATGCCGGGCGACTAAACCCAACCGCTGATTGACAGCGATGGGCCGAGACTATTCCCCGAATGGCACAGGCACAAGCGAACGGAAGTTTCTAGGATGTTTCCCCGGATTGAAAGGGAAGCGTCGTACGAAATGGCTGATTAGCAACCTCTGTAGTCGCTGCCGCAGGCTGCGATAAGGGCCGCAGGCCCTTCAAAAGCGGGGTCGCTAAGCAACCCATCGCAGCCTTCGTGCCTCGGCAGCGACTACGGGGTTTGTGGGGGTATGGAGGTCATCTGTAGGAGCGAGCTTGCTCGCGAGCTTTTAAGATCAAAAGATCGCGAGCAAGCTCGCTCCTACAGATAGGTGGTTATAAGAGGAGGGCGTTACGCGTCAAAACGCTGGGCGATGCTCGAAAGCGGCGACAGGATGTCGTTCCACACTTTGTCTCGCAGGTGCGGCAGCTGGCTTATTTCCAGCTCGGTCAGGCCAAACTCAGTCGGCCTTTCCAGCACGTCGAAGAACTTGACGATGCGACAGTCGAAACGCTTTTTCCCCAAGTCTCGATTGACGATATACAGCGGCAACGCCTGCAAATTGAACAGCCCGGTGGAGCCCTTCACCTTGCCGATGTTGAACTTCACGCTGTAGGCCAGTTTGGAGTTGCGGCTTTCGGGGTGGTAGCTCACAAAGTCGCCGAACGCGTAGATCACCAGCGCGTCCTGTTTGCCGGTGCGCGGGATCAACTGCGCGGGCTGGCTGACATGCGGGTGGTTGCCCAGAATCGTGTCGACGCCGCACTCAATCACCTTGTGCGCCGCATCGACGATGTTGACGTGGGGGTACATCTCGAACTCCCAGCCCCAGTGACAGTAAGCGATGATCCAGTCCGCGCCCTTGGCCTGCGCCGCCGCGACCTGTTTTTTGATCAGGGTGTAATCAGGCGGCGGGTTTACATCGTTAAAGCGCACTTCGTTGGCCAGGTAAGACTTGCCTTCGGGCACCAAGTGGCCGTTGAGGTCAAAGGTGTAGGCCAGCAGCGCCACCTTGATGCCGTCTTTTTCAAAGATCACCACCTCGTTCTGCTCGGCTTGGCTGGCGGCCGTACCGGCATACAGCGCGCCCGACCTTTTGAGCACGTCGAGGGTGGCCAGCACGCCCGATTCGCCATAGTCCATGGCGTGGTTGGTCGCGGTGCTGAAGAAGTTGATTTTGGCCTCGTGGCGGAATTTGTCGAACATCGCCTCGGACGTGTTCATCCGCGCCGGTTCGCCGGGCTGCTGGTTACGGCCGGGCTTGTGGTTTTTGTCCACCGTGGATTCGAGGTTGGCGCTGACAATGTCGGCGCTGCTGTAAAAGTCGGTGATCCCATCGAACAAGTGCTCGGTGTTTTCGGGTGTCAGCACATCCACCGCGAGCAAATCCCCGGCGCACGACACCGACACCGAAGCAATCGTGCTGTCAGCGTCCGGCGACGGGTCGGTCAGGTTGAAAAACTCTAGGCGCTGGGACGCGAAAAACGCTTCCAGCCCCGAACCCACTTCAGCGACTTCCAGCTGATTGAACCAGTACCGGTACACCCACTTGAGCTTTTCGAATGCACTGCCCGAAATGTTGTATACCCCGGTTTCAGGCTGCGGGTAGTGGAACTGGTCATAGCAGATGTAGCTCGCCAACAGCACGCCAAGCCTTGCCAGGGTGCGCTTGTCCTTGAGTTTTTTAAGCGAAGGCGGCAGCTCGCCGAAGCCCGGATCGACAAAAATCTCATCCAGGGCGATGTCTGCGGCCGAGCCGATCAGTTCCGGCAGCAGCGGCTCAACCTTGGCCCAGACCTTCAGCGGGTCATGTTGCGCCACCCAGCCAAACAGCTCACGCGCGCATTCAAGCTCTTCGGGGGTGAGCGTCTCTACAGGCTTTAACTCCCCCAGCGCCACACGCTGAAGGGTGGTGGTGATCTCATCGCCATGCTCATCAAGTGTGGTCTTGATCTGTTGCATGATCTGTCTTAACGCTTCCATCAAATACGCATTCATCCTGAATATCCTTTTTGTCTTGAGGGGTGACTCTATCGACGGCGCAGAGTGCTACGTCATGGAAAGCCCTTTGAGGGTCTGTGCCGTGACCTCTCGCGCTTGTTCCAGCACGCGTCGTTTCCAGTCATCGCTATCAATGTAGAAGGCATCGCGAAGTTGTCGCTTGATTTGAGTGCGTTGGGTGTCATTAGCCTGTGGATTGTTCTGCAACCATTGATCGGCGCGCAGTGCGTTTAGCACGGCCGGGCCGGGTTTGGTGCCGTATTCCAGGGTCAAACCGTTGTATTGGGCCAGCGGGCACTCTTGCATCACGGCCAGGTCCAGCGTGCCGTTGAGCACGGCAGAGGACGACGAGCCGTCTTCGCTGGAGGTGACCTGCGGCCCCCACCATTCGCGCGCCCGGGCAATGTCGTTTGAGGTGGTGTGCCCTTTGTAAATACGCTCGCCTACGCCATAAGGGCCGAGCCCCGTGTGCACGTCGATCCAGCCGATGCGTTGGCAATGGCTGCCCAGGCGGCGGATGATCTGGCGCAGTTGCAGGTTGCTCCAGGTGGGTTGAGTGCCCGCAAAAAACAGACCGCGCGGGTCGATGTGCTGGCCGCTAGTGATGGCTGTTTGCAGCGCTTTAGGCCCGTGACGCAAGGCGTAACCCGCCAGCCCCAGGGTGCTGAGCAGCGTCGGCGGCTGGCGCTTGGGCACCAGCCACGAGGCGAGGGCGCGGTAAGGGGAATGAACGGGCAGCGGCTGGCTGAAGTCATTGAAGTTGCGATTGAGGTCGACGTTGTCTTCGTTGACTCGGCGCAGCCAAGAGAAGCCATAAGGGTTGAGCGCATGCAGATACAGCACGGCCACATTCTCTCGGTGGCTGTCACGCAGCCAGTTGCGGTCACGCAGGTGATCGACTTGCACCGCCGAGCCGCAAAAGCCTTCAACACCGTGGACGCCGCTGCTCACGACCAGCAAATTGGCCGCACAGGGCGAGCCTGAAAGCGCCACATCAATGGCCAGTTCTTCTCCCTCCTTACCGGCCAGCGGGTGAAGGTGAGACTCCACCTTGAGATCCGCATTGGAGCAGGCCTCAAGGAATTTTTGCCGCGCTTGGGCGTAGCTCTGTGAAAAGCAGGATAAGTCCATCAAGCAGTTCCTATGCAAAGTCGGGAGGTGTCATGACGCGCAGGCTAGGCCGGGCTGGCGGCCGGTAAACCCGCAAGGGGAGTGTTGGCATTGAGCTCGCGGCGGGTGCGCTCCGGGTCGATCAACAGCAGCCCAAGTACGCTGAAGACCAACAGGGTGATGCCAAACAGGCCGATGGCCAGTTCGAAGCCGTTCACCAGGTCGCCGTGCTGCCAGCCAATGGCTTGTCCGACCACCAGGGGCGCGAGCATGCCGGCCGTGGTCATCAAGGCGATATGGATGGCCAGCATGCTGCCGCGTTGGCGGGCCGGTGCGATGTGGGCAACGATGCTGAAGCCAAACGCAGACAACAGGTTGAGCAGAATGCTGCCCAGCAAAAACAAGCCCAGCGTCACGGTCAGGGCCGTGGTGGTAAAGCCCATGACGATGTACGCCACGCCCGCAATCAGGCAGGCCAGCAGCGGTGGCACCACCATCGCCTTGCGGATGCTGGCGCCACGTTTCATGGCGCGTTGGGCCAGGCTTGAGACCAGCAGGTTGATGGCAATTACCCCCAGCGTGGTGGCAAGCACCAGGTAGCCGGATTGCATGGGCGTCATGCCCAGCCCTTTTTGCAGGTACGTCGGCAGCCAGCTGTAGAGCAGGGCGTTGGGCAAGTAACTGCAAAAGGCGACCAGAGTGATGCAGACAAAGGTGCGATTGAGCAACAAGCGGCCATAAGGCAGCGTCGGCAAGGCCTCGCCGTTAACGGTTTTGGTGTCATCGTGCTGCCCCTCGCGGCCATAAAGCTGCCACAACAGCAGCCAGATCAGGCCGATACCGGCCAGCAGCACATACCCTGTGCGCCAGCCGTAATACTCTATCAATTTGGGCAAGGCCAGCGCCCCGGCGATGGCACCGAGCATGATTGCCACCTGAATCAGCGCGGCCGGCAAGACCCGTTCGCGGGTGGCATACCATTTGAAGCAGGCGTGCTGGGTGACCGCGGTGCCCGGCCCGCAACCGGCACCGAGCAGCACGCGGCTGGCCAACAGGCTGATAAACGTCGTGGACAGGGCCGCGAGCAATTGCGCGGTCATCCACACCAGGGCCATGCCCGACAGGATCCAGCGGCTGGGCATGCGGTTGGCCACAAAGCCCACCAGCACCCCGGAAATCGAATACAAAAAGAAAAACGCGCTGCTGATAAAGCCGAACTGCTCGGCGGTGAGCTTGAGTTCGTCAATGATCTGCGGGCCGGCAAAGGCAAAAATGGTTTTATCCAGCACGCTGATAATGACCACGGTCATCAGCAGCGCGACCACCAGCGGGCGGCGTTTATCGGTCAATGAGTGCATGGGGATGGCCTTTTCAATAGGGGCGCTCAGAAGCGGATGCCGACACTGGCCTCAAACATGCTGCGATCGGCGACCAGGTTGTAATCGCCGCCACCGGTGTTCAGGTAGCTGACGTTGAAGGTGTAGGTTTTTTGGTATTCGCCCTGCACGCCCAGCACCTGCGCGTAGCGGCCTTCGGAAAACACGCCGTCATAGGCATGCCCTTTAACGTCATAGAGCACCGCCAGCGAAGGGGCCAGGTCGAGCCCCGGCAACACATTTTTATAGTGGATTTCGGCTTTGGCGCGGGTGCCCCAGGAAAACGGCGTGACAAACCCGTCCATTGAGCATTTAGCCGCCGGGCCCGTGCATTTCGCGTTCTCACCGTAGGGCGCGCTGCCAAAACCGGGGCGGCCGTAGCGGCGCTCGTCGGTGTCCGGCAGGTCGTGCACATATTTGAACCCGGCTTCGGCCGACAGCTTCATGTCACCGCCCAACACGTGACCGAACGGGCGGCTGGCGCCAAGGTTGAATTGGCTGACGCGAAAGCGGTCGTAACCGGGCGCCAGATAGCCGGTCGGAGTTTTAGTCAGGTACGCAAAGGGGCCGCTGCCGCCCAGCAAACCGGTGATAAAGTCCGAGCCGTTCCAGGCAATGGGCTGGTTGGGCCGGTAGCTGTATTCGGCATAAATTCCGGTGCCGTCCGGGAGCCGGGTCTTGAAGTTAAGCGCGTACAGGCGGATGTGGGTCGGGAAGGCGCGCTGGTAATACGCGGCCACGCCGGTGGGGGTGGCCTGGCCCAGATTGGCGGCCGGAGGTGTCAGCACGCCGGGCCCTGTGCGCACCACTTGGGTGATGGCATCGCGGCTGGTGTAGTCGGCGAAATACACGCCGAACATGCCGACGTTGTCCCACAAGTAGTGCAGACCTGCGCCGTATTGGTTGTCGCTGGGCCGATGGTCGGGGCCACGGGCCACGCTGTCCAGGGGGTTATTCAGGGCTTGGCCGTCCGGGGTAAAGATCGGCCGGCCGGCCAGCGAGCTGAGGATGCTGCCGTTGAGTAAAAACTGGTTGCACCCGGGTTGCGCGTAATCGCTGGTCGACAGGAACGTGCCGCAACCGGGGAAGGCATTGGGGCGCAACTCAAACTGATTAAAGGCATCCACGCTCAGGTTGTCGGTCAGGGCCAGCTTGGCGTAAAGCGCGGGCATCGCCACGGTGCGGGCCTCGGCAATCGAGGTGCTGCGCCGGGCGGCGGCCCAGTCGAATGCGTTCACAGCCTGCAGGCCGCCGCCGATGGTGGTCGGTGTCACCCAAGGGATCGCCTGATCGCCAAGCCGGACCAACAGGTCATGCCCGCCCGGCTGGAAGTTGCCATACACATAGGCATCGTCGATGACCGCGTTGGAAAACCGCGCCAGCGAGTCGAAACCGTCATCACTCAAGGGTTTGCCGGGGCGATAGCCGTTCGGGACGCTGCCATAGTCCACGCCCTGGTCTTTTTGCGCGTAGTCGTACCAGCCTTTGGCGCTGACAAACACGCCGAGGTTGCGGTGGCTGAGGTCGGCTTGCAGGTAGGTTTCCAGCGACGTCGACACGGCATCGCCGCGCTTGTAGTTGAGGTCGCCGTCGTTGAACAGGTTCATGCCGTATTCGGTGCTGGTCAGGCGGTGGCTCGGGTTGTCCATGCGCCGCACCGTGCCCAGTTTTACGGCGCCTTTAACGGTCAGGCGGGTGTCGTCCTGCTGCCATTCGATCCCTGGGCCGAGCCCGGACCGTAGGTCACCGAACACCAGTTCGCCCCCTGATACCGGGGCTGTCATGCCTGCGCTGAGCAGCGCTGTGGAGAGTCCCGTCATAACGGGTTTGCCAGCCTTGGCCCACGCTTTTCTTATTGTTGTGTTCACTGAGCACTACCTTCGTTTTGTTTTTGTGGGATGCCAGGCGTTTTCAGTCTATCGCCCAAGGTCGGGCGGTAATACGGCGAATACCGACAGCGATAGGGCCAATATCGCCAGCCAAAACACGTGGTAAACCGCCCGCGCAGCGCTTGGCGTGGGCTTTGTCCGGCTGGTTTGAACAAGCAGGAATAAGGTGCGGGGCAGGGACGACGAGTGCCGCTGGCAGACAAGGCACAGAGGTGGAGCTAATATCGCCAACAATAAGTCCAATATCGCCGGGTTAGCCCATGAACGTCCGTATTGATTTGCTCCACGGCCCGCACAGCATGGCCGGGACGCTGTTCAGCGTTATCGATATTCTGCGCACCTTCAACACGCTCTGGCAGATGCGTAACCCCGACAAACGCGGGGCGTTCTTCCATTGGCGGCTGATTGATGCGGCGGGTAATGAACTGCCGCTGCCCAACTGGATGACGGCCATGCAGTCGCCTGCCGGGGGGCGCAAAACCTTGCGACCCTCGCAAACTGCGCTGTTTGTTCCGGGCGTGCAGATGAAAAGCGTCCCCGACCTCAACCATGTGCTCGACCAATGCAGCGAAGAGCTGGACTGCATCGCCCGCTACCACTCCCAGGGCCGGGTGATCGCTGCCAGCTTCAACGGCCCTGTGATGTTGGCGCGCGCCGGGGTGCTCAATGGTCGGCGCGCCACGGTCACGTGGATGATTGCCAACTGGTTTGCGTCCAGCTTCCCCGCCGTGCAGATGGCGATGGAAGGCCCGGTTGTGGTGGATGGCCCGGTTTTTACTGCCGGGGCACCGGCGGCGGTCTGCGACTTGGTGGTTGAACTGATTCGCCATTTCGCGGGCGAAGAAATGGCGCAAATTGCGACCAACGGGCTGCTCTATCACCCCATGCGTTTTGAACAGTCGGGCCTGAACTTTCCCGGTATCTCGGTGAAAACTCGCGACAGTGTGGTGTTTCGCGCCAAGCACTGGCTACAGCAGCATATTCAGACGCCCTACAGCCTTGAGCGCGTGGCCCAGGCCGCGACCGCCAGCCCGCGCACCTTGTTGCGCCATTTCAAGGAAGTCGAAGGCATGACCCCGCTGGACTACCTGCACCGCCTGCGTGTGGAGCGGGCCAAACAGCTGCTGGAAGTGACGCTGATCGACCTGACTGAGGTCATGGAATATTGCGGCTACCAGGATGCCAGTGCCTTCCGCCGCCTGTTTCGGCGCGCCACCGGGGTCACGCCCTCTGAATATCGGCGCCGCTACACCATGCGTGTTTCCAGCCGTTGGTGGCGCGCCGATGAACCGGGTGCCGATGAGCGGGCAGATGACCTGATCAAGTCATTGGGGATTGAACCGGACGACAACGCGGGCCATTGATGGCAGGCAGCCGCCATCGAGACACTTGCCTAACCGGTTTTTCCGTGCAATAAAAATGGCCACTTTGGTTCGGCCTTCAGGGCTCAACGCGACGAACCGCACGTTATTTTTCGCAAATACTGAATGACCCCGGTGCGCTGGCCGTAAGTGGCTGGCACACTGGCCCGTGATAAAGGCATCGACCTTGCCGATGCCGCATAACCTGCCAAGAACAGCTTTCGAGGTAATCATGTCTGTCCCGAGTATCGACTGGAGCACATTGGGCTTCAATTACATCAAAACCGACTATCGCTACCTGTCTCGCTGGAGCGACGACAAATGGGACAACGGCGTTCTGACTGAAGACAACGTGCTGCACATCAGCGAAGGGTCCACCGCCCTGCACTATGGGCAACAGTGCTTCGAAGGCCTGAAGGCCTATCGCTGCAAAGACGGGTCGATCAACTTGTTCCGCCCGGATCAAAACGCCCTGCGCATGCAACGCAGCTGCGACCGTTTGATGATGCCGCATGTGTCGGTTGAGCAGTTCATCGACGCGTGTACCCAGGTGGTCAAAGCCAACGAGCAGTTCATCCCGCCGTACGGTTCGGGTGGCGCGCTGTACTTGCGTCCATTCGTGATTGGCGTGGGCGACAACATCGGCGTGCGCACGGCCCCTGAATTCATTTTCAGCGTGTTCTGCATCCCGGTGGGTCCGTACTTCAAAGGCGGCATGAAGCCTTGCAACTTCATGATCTCCGACTACGACCGCGCCGCGCCAAATGGCACCGGTGCTGCCAAAGTGGGTGGCAACTACGCGGCCAGCCTGCTGCCGGGTTCCGAAGCCAAAAAGGCCGGTTTTGCAGATTGCATCTACCTGGACCCGCTGACCCACACCCACATTGAAGAAGTCGGCTCGGCCAACTTCTTTGCCATCACCGAAGACAATCAATTCGTCACCCCGCGTTCGGCCTCGGTACTGCCGGGCATCACGCGCTTGTCGTTGATTGCACTGGCCAAAGAGCGTCTGGGCCTGACCGTGGTTGAAGGCGATGTACGCGTAGACGAACTGGACCGCTTCACCGAAGCGGGCGCGTGCGGCACCGCTGCCGTCATCACCCCGATTGGTGGCATCCAGTACCGCGACAAACTGCACGTCTTCCACAGCGAGACAGAAGTAGGTCCGGTGACACAACGGCTGTACAACGAACTCACCGGCATCCAGTCCGGCGACGTCGAAGCTCCGGCTGGCTGGATCGTCAAGGTCCCAGGCTCGCAACAGGCTTAAACACGCCTGCCTCGTACTGCCTCGCGATCTTTAAAAGATCGCGAGGCAAGCTCGCTCCTACAGGGGGCTGTGTATCTCTTCTTGTCGCGCAAGATCATTTGGCTGCAACGGTGCAGAGCTGACTATAACTGCCCCGAATACGCCAAGAGGAAGTCAAACCATGAGCGACGCCCCCGCTAGCCTGACCACACCGCCTGAAGGCTATGGCGAGTGGTTGGTCGATCTGAAAGGCCGCATCCATATCGCCCAGCAACGCGCCACTTTGGCGGTAAACCGGGAATTGGTGCTGCTTTATTGGCAGATCGGTCGCGACATTCTGGCCCGGCAAGCTGATCAAGGCTGGGGGGCCAAAGTGATTGAGCGCTTGGCACATGACTTGCGCGCCGCGTTTCCGGAGATGAAAGGTTTTTCCCGGGCCAATTTGATGTATATGCGTGCTTTTGCTGACGCTTGGCCAGATTCTGCAATTGTCCAACAGGCTGTTGGACAATTGCCTTGGGGTCATAACCTCGTGTTACTGACCAAGCTGAAAGCCCCAGAGCAGCGTCTGGCCTATGCGAACAGTGCGATTGCCAACGGCTGGTCGCGCAATATGCTGAACATTCATATTGAAACTCGCCTTCTGGAACGCAGTGGTGCGGCAGTCACTAACTTCGATGCCAGATTGCCTAAAGCTCATTCAGACCTAGCGCGTGAGTCGCTGAAAGATCCCTATTGTTTTGATTTCCTGGGGCTTCGAGAAGAAGCACAAGAGCGTGAAATCGAACACGCCTTGGTCAAACACGTCACCGAGTTCTTGCTGGAGCTTGGGGCAGGCTTTGCCTTTGTTGGGCGGCAGGTGTTGCTGGATGTCGGGGGCGATGAGTTCTTCATCGATTTGCTGTTCTATCACCTCAAGCTGCGCTGTTATGTGGTGATTGAGCTCAAGGCCGGCAAGTTCAAGCCTGAGCATCTGGGGCAGCTCGGTTTTTATATGACGGCAGTGGATCGTCAGATCAAAGGCGAGCACGACACGCCCACTATCGGTCTTTTGCTTTGCAAGAGCAAAAACAAGATCGTGGCTGAATATGCGTTAGGCGATAAAGCCCAGCCCATGGGCATTGCGGAATATAAGTTGCTCGAGTCGCTACCGGCCGAATTGCAAACCAGCCTGCCTAGCATCGAGCAGATTGAACGTGAACTGGCTGGCGATGGTTCTCTCGCACAGGACGAGGCTCGGTGATGTAAGCGTCGCTGTTTTTTGATGGCGGCGTCAGAGTTATCCCTTATCGGCAATATCCAGAAAAGTTTGGTCGTAATTCTTTTTAAGTATTTCTGGCTATAACCCGCGCTCGGTAAAGTATCGCTACCTTCGATCGTTACCTACGCTGGAATTCCTTGCCATGAGCGGCCCCCTGGGACATTCGACCCCGATTTTGACGTTCCCTCAGGGTGAAAAGGACCCCCTGTCTATCCGGGCCAAGGCCCTGGTGTTTGCCGACCCGCGTTCGCGCCAGTTGCTGGATTTTTTGCAGCAGGTGGGGCCGAGTGAGGTGCCGGTGTTGATCAATGGCGAAACCGGTACCGGCAAGGAGCTGGTTGCCCGTTATTTGCACGCGGCCAGTGGCCGGCGTGGCGCCTTTGTTGCGGTTAACTGCGGGGCGATCAGTGAGACCCTGGCCGAGAGCGAGTTTTTCGGCCACGAAGCCGGGGCCTTTTCCGGGGCCACCGGGCGCCGCGCAGGCTGGTTCGAAGAGGCCGATGGCGGCACGCTGTTTCTCGATGAAATTGGTGATCTGCCGTTGCCGTTGCAGGTCAAGCTGCTGCGCGTGTTGCAGGAGCAGGAGGTGGTGCGCGTCGGCTCGCGCAAGCCGGTGAAGATTGATGTACGGCTGGTGACCGCCACCAACGTCGATCTGGAGCAAGCGGTGGAGGCGGGTAATTTCCGTCTCGATTTGTTTTACCGGGTCAACGTCGCCCAAGTCTCGGTGTTGCCGCTGCGTGAGCGCCCGCTGGATATCCTGCCGCTGGTGGAGCACTTCCGCCGTCTTTACAGCGCACGTTTGAAGATCAATGAACCGATGCTCTCCGAATCCGCGACGCAAGCGCTGCTGGATTACCCGTGGCCGGGCAATATCCGTGAGCTGGAAAACGTCGTGCACCTGGCGTTGCTGGTGGCCGGTGACAAGCCGATCCGCCCGGAGCACCTGAAATTTTCAGGTGGGCTCAGTGTGGCCAAGGCCGGGGCGAGTACGGTGAGCAAGCTGCCGCAAGAGGTGATGCGTGAGCAGTTGCTGCGTTTGTTCGAGGTGCCGGGGGACACGCTGCTGCATGACATTGAAGACTTGATCGTGCGCGAGGCCTTTGCCTTTTGCGGTTTCAACCAGTTGCGCACCGCCGCGCTGCTGGGCATCACCCGTAATGCCATGCGCACCTTGCTGGTCAATCACGGGATGCTCAAGGGGCGCGCACCGAGCTAAGTGCGGCCGATGCGTCGTAACAGTGGCAGCAACTCCGCGCCCTGGTGGATGGCCTCTTCCAGGTGCGGAAAACCCGACAGCACAAAACACTCCACGCCCAGTTGGTAGTACTCCTCGATGCGCTGGGCGACGTGCTCATAGCTGCCCACCAGCGCAGTACCCGCACCGCCACGGACCAAGCCGACACCGGCCCAGAGGTTGGCCGACACTTCCAGTTCCCGCGCGCGCCGCCCGCGACCTTTGACCAGCCCGGTCTGGCGGGACTGGCCCACCGACTCATACGCCGCCATCTGTAACTGCGCCCGTTCGATGGCTTCTTTGGGGATTTCCTCCAGCAACCGCTCGACGTGCGCCCAGGCTTCATCGTCGCTGGGCGCGGCGAACACGTGCACGCGCAGGCCAAAGCGCAGAGTGCGCCCGCGGGCAGCGGCGCGTTCGCGCATGTGCAGGATGCGTTCAGCGATCATCGCCGGGGGCTCGCACCACATCAGGTAGGTTTGCGCATGGGCCGCGCCGACCTGTTCGGCGGCCTGCGAAGCGCCACCAAAATAGATGGCGGGCGCCGGTGCCTGGGGCGCGATGGGGGCGCCGCCAGCGCTGCGGTAATAGCGCCCGTGATAGGGCTGGTTGCGACCGCTCCACACGGACTGGAACACTTCAAGAAACTCGGCGGTGCGTGCATAGCGCTCGTCATGCTCCAGAAAATCCCCCAGCGAGCGTTGCTCAAACCGGCTCGAACCGCTGACCACATGCAGGTCCAGGCGCCCGTCGCTGAGCAACTGCAAGGTCGCTGCCCGGTGGGCGCTGTAGGCGGGCAGTTCGAGGCCGGGGCGCACGGTCAGCAAAAAACGCAGGCGGCGCACTTCCTGGGCCAGCACGGCGGTGATCAACCAAGGGTCTTCGAAACCGCTGGCGGTCGGCACCATGATGCCGTCGAAGTCGCCAAGTTCGGCCGCTCGCACCACTTGGCGCAGGTAGTCGAGGGTGGGCGCGCGTTCGCCCTGCTGGAACAACCCGACACTGGGCAGGCCGCTGCTGGTCAGGTGGCGGCCGTCGCCGTTGGTGGGCAGGAACCAGTCAATCTCGATGGCCCCGTTAGCGGATGTGGGCATGTCAGACGTTCTCCTTGCGCAGGCCCTGAGCTGCCAGCAGGGGCAGGATCTGTTCACCAAAGCGCAGCACGTCGCTGACCGACGGTTGGCTCTGAATCACGATATGTTGGATCCCTAGGCCATGCAGTTCTTGCAGGCGGGTGGCAAGTTGTTGCGGGGTGCCAATCAAGTAGGCTGGTTGCCCCGGCGCCGTTTGCAGCAGATTGGGATGGACCTCGAAATGGCGCAGCGGATGGCCACCGCGTTGCAGGCGCAGCACGCTGTCAGCCTCGCTGGTCGGGGCGGCCGGTAGCGTCGGTAGTTGCCGGGCGGCGGCCTCCCAGGCCTGCGCTTCGGTGTCGGCGAGGATCAGCCCGAAGGTGCAGGCAAACGCGAGTGGTGTTGACGGCTCAACGCTGGCGGCGCGCTGGCGCTCGATGGCCTGGCGCAACTGTGCAGGCGCCGCCGCCCGCAACAGGCAAACCTGTGCCTGGCTAGCAATCAGCGCCGGGCTCTGGCTGTCGTTGAGGAGGATGGGCGGGGCGGGCAAGTCGCGGCGGGCATAACCGGCGTTTTCCAGTTGGAAGTAGCGGCCGCTGTAAGTAAAACCACCGTCGCCGCCGCGCAACAGGTGCCCGAGGATATCGAGGTATTCACCGATGCTTTCGCTGCGCTGGTCACGGTTGAGCCAGTCGTCGAAGGTGTGGCGCGCGGTGCTTTGTTGGCTGTCCGGCAGGTGCAGGCGCACGCGGTTGGCGCTGATCGATTGCAGGCTTTGCACGGTGCTGGCCAGCGCGGCGGGGAGCATCACTTGCGGCGGCACGCTGACCGTCAGTTGCAGCTGGCGGGTATGTGCGCACAGCGCGGCGGCCACGCCCAGGCTGTCGGCGCACTGGGAGCCGCCGGGTATCCACAGGCCATCAACGCCTGCGTATTCGACGGCCTGGGCCAACTGAATCCAGTGCCCTGGCTGCGCCGTCCAGTCGGGCGTCGCGCCCGCTGCGCAGAGCGGCAGTTGCCAACTGAATTCAAGAGACATGGGCAGGTTCCGTAACGGGGTGGATGCTGGCGCTGAAACGGTTGCTCGGTCGCGGCAGGCCCAGGTGTTCACGCAGGGTGCTGCCGCTGTAGCCGTGGCGCAACAGCCCGCGGTGTTGCAGCAATGGAATCACATGCTCGACGAAGGTGTCGATGGCGTCGGGCGCGTGGGTGAACAGCACATTAAAACCATCGCAGGCGCGGGTCTGGAACCCGTGTTCGAAGCGCTCGGCGATGCCATTGGGCGTGCTGCCCAGCGGGTTGACCGTGGTCAGAATCTTGAGGTGTTCAGGGTTGCGGCCCAAGGCAGCGGCACGCTGTTTGATGTCGTGATAGAAGGCTTGGGCAGCGGGCAGGTCGCGGTACTCGGCGATGATCACGTCGGCCACACGAATGGCCAAGGTTTTGTCTGCTTCTGACGCGAGGGTGTGCACCCGCAGCGGGTGGCCTTGCGGCGGGCGGGCGACGTTCAGCGGGCCGCGCACCGAGAAGTGTTCGCCCTTGTGGTTGAGGGTGTGCAGTTTGCCGGGGTCAAAATAGCGGCCGCTGGCTTTGTCACGGATAAAAGCGTCGTCGTCCCAGCTGTCCCACAGGTCGTTAACCAGGTCGTGGCGCTCGTTTGCGCGCTGGCTTGACGGCTCGCTGGCAACGCCCCAGGCGGCGCGGCCGTTGGACAGGTGGTCGAGGGAGGCGAGTTTACGGGCGATATGGTACGGCTCGGGATCGTGCGGGGTGGCGATGAGGCCGATGCGCTCGGTGACGGCGGCCAGGGCCGACATCAAGGTCAGCGCTTCAAACTGTTCGGGCGGTTCGGTGAAGCTCAGGGCGGCGAATGTGCCGCGCTCGGCGCTGCGGGCGAGGGCCTTGAGGCGCTCGAAGTCCGGGCGACGGGTGTTGGCGGTGAAACAGGCACCCACTATCAATGGGTCGGTACGGCGGGTCATGACAGCCTCCGTGCAAGTGTTCGGCAAAGCCCTGCCGCCGCTGGGGCGGCAGGGCAATGGGTCAGAAGTTGTACGTCACGCCGGTGTACCAGTAGCCGCCGGTGGTGCCGTACGGCGAGAAGTTGCCGTACGGGAAGGCGCCCGAACTGCTCGGCAGGTTTGTGCGTTCCGGGTAGATGTTGAACAGGTTGTTGGCGCCCGCCGTCAGGGTCAGGCTGGAGGTCAGGTGGTAGTCCACGTTGAGGTCGGTGATCCAGGCTGGCGAGAACGTGCGGTCGTAAATTTCGGCGGTGCCGTACTGGGTGTACTCGCCGTAGCGGGTCAGGTTGAGGCCGATATCAAACTTGTTGATGGTCCAGGTGGTGCCCAGAATCAGCTTGGACTCGGGGTTGCCGTGCTTGAGGTTGCCCTGGCGCTGACGGTTGTAGCCGCCGTCCGGACCGAGGGTGGCCTGGGCCAGGGGCGAGGCGTGGATGTCGTCAATTTCGGTGGTGTTCCAGTTAAAGCCCAGGGTGTAGCGCAGGTTGCCGTAGGCGCCCAGGTTCTGACGGTAGTCACCGATCAGGTCGATGCCACGGGTGGTGGTGTCCAGTGCGTTGGTGAAGTAAGTCACTGCCTGGTTGGTCGGCAGCCCGGCGGCGCCGAGGATGGCGTCGATTTGCGGCGTGCCGCCGAGGTAGCCGGTCTGGTCGATGCGGTCCTTGATTTTGATCTGGTAAGCATCGAGGGTGATGCTGGTGGCATCGGTCGGTTGCAGCGTCAGGCCGAGGGCGAAGTTGGTGGATTTCTCCGGCTTGAGGGTGGTGGCCCCCAAAGCCTTGGCCACTTCCGAGTCGACGGCCACGTTGCGGTAGTTGAACAGGTTGCCGTTGACGCTGGTCTGCGAGGTGGAGCTGTAGATCTGCTGGGCCAGCGACGGCGCACGGAAACCGGTGCTGACGCTGCCGCGCACGGCGAGGATCGGCGTCAACTGATAGCGGGTGGCGATTTTGCCGTTGGTGGTGGTGCCCGAACCGTCGTTGTAATGCTCGTAACGACCGGCCAGATCAACGTGCCATTTGTCGGTCAGGTCCTGACCGATCTCGCCGTAAGCCGCCAGGCTGGTGCGGCCTTTTTGGTCGGCATCGGCAGGCGTGGTGCCAGCACCGGAGATAGTCCCCGGCGCAATCGGGTTGCCGCTGACGCCCGTATCAAACGGGCCGCTGGCGTAAGAGGCGTAGTCGCCCTTGCCGATTTTGTAGTTCTCGTAGCGTTGCTCCAGGCCCCATGAAATCTGCGTCGGCTTGGCCAGGCCAAAATCGAAGGCGCGGGTCAGGTCAAGGTTGTTGGTCCACTGGCTGAAGGTCTTCACCCCCGTATCAACCGAGGTCGGCGAGTCAGGGCCGTAGCTCAAGTTGTAGGTGTGGCGCAGGGTGGCTTCGGCGTGGTCCTGGCCGTAAGTGCTGGACAGGTCGTAGTCCCAACCGGCGACGGTGCCTTTGCCACCGAAGGCCACCTGAAAGTCGTTTTCGATAAAGCGCAGGGTGTCTTCGATCCCTTCCGGGAACGGCGTGGCAATGCCGTCAAAGCTGGCGGGCTGGTGGAAGGCCAGGGGCTTTTCCGAGTTGCGCCGGGTGTAGGTCGAGAACGAGTACAGGGTCAGGTCATCGCTGACTGGCAGCTCGGCGTTGTAGCCCAAACTGAAGTTGCGCGCCTCGGGCAGGCCGGTGCCGTAATAGGTGTGCTCCAGGCTGGTGTTGCCCGCGCTGTCGGTGTACGGGGCTTTGTCGGAGCGATCGGAGACTTTCTGGTGGCGCACGTCCAGGCCAAAGTTGATAAAGCCATCATTGGGCAGGGCAAGGCCGACGTCGCCGGTCTGGCGGATGGTTTCGCCATCACCGTTTTGGTAGTTCTGGCCGTAGGTGGTTTTCAGGCTGCCACCATGGTCGGTCTGTTTGAGGACGATGTTGATCACCCCGGCGATGGCGTCCGAGCCGTATTGGGCCGAGGCGCCGTCACGCAGGATCTCGACATGATCGATCAACGCGGTGGGGATCATGTCGAGGTCGACCGGCTGCGAGCCGGAGTTCAGCGACGTGCCGTTGTTGAGCAGGGCGCTGTTGTGGCGGCGCTTGCCGTTGACCAGCACCAGCACCTGGTCGCCGTTCAGGCCGCGCAGACTGATGGGGCGCACCACCGACGCGGAACCATAGCCGGACGATGCAGGCAGGTTGATGGACGGCAATACGCGGTTCAGGGCGCGGGTCAGGTCAGGCTCGCCGGTGGCCAGCAACTGCTGGGACGAGATCACGTCCACCGGCGCGGTGCTTTCGGCCAGGGTACGGGCCTGGCCACGGTTGCCGACCACCACGACGGTGTCCAGCGGGTTGTCGCTCTTGCTCTCGGCGGCCAGCAGCGGGCTTGCGGCCGTCGCGGCTTCGCACACGGCGAGAAACAACAGGCTGCGGGCGAAGATCTTGCGCGGCTGGGGTAAACCCGTGATACGTGAAGAAGTCATGGTACGAAGGCTCCAGTGTGTTCCCCGGTTCGCGCCCTGCTGGGTGGCCAACCTTGTCGGGTAAGGCGACGGCATTGGCGTCGCAAAATAGTGGTCAATAGCGGCTTGTTGCGGATGCTCTGGGGCATCAGTCTCAAACTCTGGTGCAAAGGCCTTGAGCAAGGGCTGTGCCATTGTTGAAAAGCCTTTATTAACAACGGCTTGCACGGCGGGTGTGAGCGGGATTGGTGTTTTTGTAGCAATGCCCGATCAGGGTGTTGTTTTTTCTACAGGGGCAGTGGGCGGCAAACCGGCTGTTGACGGCGCTAGCGGCTTTGGCACATCACTTGCTCCACATCGGGCACCACCACCTTTTCAGGAAGCGATTGAATGCCACATCCCGGACCCCGCAACTTGCTCACCGACATCCCCGGCCTGTTGGTCGGCCACGCCATCGATGAACGTGTCGAGACGGGTGTCACGGTGATCCGCACCGATCGCCCGTGGACCGCCAGCGTCGACATTCGTGGCGGCGGCCCGGGCGGGCGCGAGTCGGCGGCGCTGGAGCCGGAGAACATGGTCGGGCAGTTGCATGCGCTGGTGTTCTCTGGCGGCTCGGTGTTTGGCCTGGGCGCTGCGGATGCGGTGACGGCGGCGTTGTCGGTGCAAGGTGTTGGCCTGCATTTGAAGGCGGGCGCACCGGCCATCCCCATCGTCCCGGCTGCCGTGTTGCACGACCTGTCCAATGACGGCGACAAGGACTGGGGGCTGGAGCCGCCTTATCGTCGCTTGGGCTTTGAGGCGCTGAACAACTGCGCCGAAGATTTCGACCTTGGGGCGGCAGGCGCGGGGCGGGGCGCCATGGCGGGCGTGCTGCAAGGCGGTTTGGGTTCGGCCTCGCTGGATTTGGGCGACGGCCTGATGGTGGCCGCGCTGGTGGTGGCCAACCCGATCGGCTCGGTGTACATGCCTGATGGCGAAACCTTCTGGGCGTGGCCGTGGGAAATCGCGGGTGAGGCCGGAGGTGCGCGGCCGCAGGGCGAACAGGACTGCAATGACCCGATGCCTGAACTGTCACGGCTCGACGCCATGGGCCGCCTGCAAGCCGGTGCCAACACCACGCTGGTGGTGGTCGCCAGCACCGCGCAGATGAGCACCGCCGATTGCAAACGCGTGGCCATCATGGCCCAGGACGGCATCGCCATGGCGGTGCGCCCGGCGCACTTGCCGTTCGATGGCGATACCGTATTTGCCTTGGCTAGCGGCGAGGTTGAACTGAGTGCTGGCGCCCGCCGCCAGGTCGATATCGGCCGTATCGGCTCGGCGGCGGCCACCTGCGTGGCCCGCGCCATCGCCCGTGGCGTGTACGAAGCCCGCCGTTGAAACACCCAAATCTGTGGGAGCGGGCTTGCTCGCGATCGGATCAACGTGGTCTGGCAGAGATACCGAGTTGTCTGCATCGTGAGCAAGCCCGCTCCCACGGGTGTCAGGGGGTTATGGGGTGTTTGGGGTGTTAAGCACCGCCTCAACCCGTGCTGCGGCGGCCTGGGCCAATGTGGGCAAGCCCAGCGCCTGGTACACCCGCTCCAGCGCCCGGTTGGTCGGTACATCCAGCCCGTCATAACGGCGACGCAATTCCAGCACCTGCTGCGCCCCGGCCCAGTCTTGCGCGTGCAGGCGTGCGTCCAGTTCGATCTGGGCGAACAGGTCCCGCTGGGCATGGCTGCCGCCAATGTCGTTCAACCGGGGCAGGGCCACGCCCAAACGTTCCAGCGCCACTGGGTGTTCACCACGGGCATGGGCCAGCAACCCTTCGGCCAGCGGCAGGGTGACCTCGGCCCAGACCGCGCGGCTGAACACTGGCGCCTCACGCGCGTGCTCGCGCAATGCGTGCAGTAATTGATCGGCCTCGGGCTTGCCTGCGCGGCCCAATCCATACAGGTATTGCACGCTCAAAAACGGCTGCACGGTATCGCGGTGGCGGGCCTGCAAGTACGGCGCGAGGGCTTGCCAGCGCTCGCCCACATCGATCCCGGCCAACTCCAGACGGGCCAGCAGCGACACGGCGCCGATCTGGTCCTGGGAGTACGCCGGCAGCACGCCCCAGACATGCTGGTCGTAGATTTCCAGTACCCGCGCCTGATCGCCACGGGCCAAATAGAACAGCGCCAGATGCCACCAGTTGTGGGTGTACATAAACGAGTTGAGCCCCTGCCAATGGTGGCTGACGCTTTCCAGAAAACCGATGCCTTCTTCAATGCGCCCTTGGGTCAGCATCACGTGGGCCAGCGCATGGTGCGCCCAAGGCTCGCTCGCTTGCAGTTGCAGGGCGCGGCGCGCGCTGGCTTCGGCTTCTTCGAGCAAATGGCATTGCTCGTAGGCGAACGCCAGCATGCCGTGGCTGTGGGCGATATCGTCGCTGGCCGCCACGGCCTTGAGGGCGATGCGCAGCAACGCCGGCCAGTTGCCGCGATTGAACTCCACGTACTGGTTGAGCTTGGCCGCGAACAGGTCGCGGGGGTACTGGTCGAGCAGCGTTTCGCTGAGGTGCAGCACCTGGTCCAGGTCTTCGTTGATCCACGCCTGCAACAGCGCCACATACAGCGCTGCCCGAGGTTGCGGGTCGGCCACCTGCGCGGCGATTGCGCGAAAGCGCTCGGCCAGCACCGGGCCTTCGGGTGATTCGCTGAACATCATCAGGATGCCGGCCAACGCATTGCTCAGCGCCGATTCCGGGTGGCGTTCGGCACTGGCCACAATCCCCTCGGCACGTGGGTGGTAGCTGAGAAAACCCAGGGTGAAATCGTCCAGCGCCTGACGCGCCAACGAGTGGTCGGTGTCGATGGGGTTGCCGAGGTAGTCGTGTGACATGCGAGGTGTCCGCTTAAAGGTCGATCCGTTGTACAGGGCAAGGGCTGTGCCAGTTCGCGCGGCTGCGCAGTCAGGCGCACTGGGGGGAAAACAACACGTTGGCCACTGTTGCTTTTTCCACAGTCAGGTCCGGGGCTGTGGTTTTTTCATCAATGCGCCAGCGCCGCAGACCGCCGCACCGCCGGTTCAGCGGCCCGTGGGGGAGTGGCACACCCCTTGCAAAACTGCTTGGCAGTGGGGCCGCATGCCCCGAGCAATTAACGCCAGGAGTTCGCATGTCCAGTCCAGCCCATCGTCATCCGCCTCGCCCCGGGCCGCTGCGCCTTGCCCTCAAACGCCTGGGCCTGCTGGCCAGTGCCGCAGTGTTTGCCGCCAGCGTTCACGCCGCCCCGCAAGACGGCGGTGTGCTCAACCTGATCGCCCAGCCCGAGCCGCCGTCGCTGATGCACGGGGTGGTCACCCATGTCTCGACCCAATACGTCAGCGGCAAGATCCTCCAGGGTTTGCTGACCTTTGACACCGATCTCAAGCCCAAGCCGGTGCTGGCGCGCAGCTGGACGGTGTCGCCGGACGGCCTCACCTACACGTTTGAATTGCAGCCCGACGTGCAATGGCACGACGGCAAGCCGTTCACGGCGTCTGACGTGAAGTTCAGCTTCGGCACCTTCTACCCCGAAGTCGATAAACGCATTGCCAGCGTGTTCGAGGAGTACCTCGACAGCATCGACGCCAGCCAGCCGAATCAGGTGGTTTTCCACCTGAAAAAACCGTTCGCGCCGTTCCTGTCATTGCTCGGCAGCGGTCTGCGCCCAATCGCCCCGGAGCACCTCTACGCGGGCACCGATTTTCGCAGCAACCCGTACAACCTCAAGCCGGTGGGCACCGGGCCGTTCAAGTTTGAGGAGTGGAAGCGCGGCGCTTACATCAAGCTGGTGAAAAACCCCAACTACTGGAAAAAGGGGTTGCCGCACCTGGACGCGATTGTCTTTCACGTGATCCCGGACGGCTCCTCCCGTGCTGCCGCTTTTGAGCGCAACGACGTGCAGGTGCTGCGCAGCGGCGATGCCGACTACTCCGATCTCAAGCGCCTGGGCGCACTGCCGGGCGTGGAGTCTTCGGACAAGGGCTGGGAGCTGTACTCAGGGCTGGCCTACTTGCAGTTCAACACCCGCAAGCCACCGCTGAACAACCCCAAGGTTCGCCAAGCGATTCTGTATGCGCTGAACCGTCCGTTTATCGTCGACAGCATCTTCTTTGGTGCGGGCAAGGTCTCGCCCGGTGCTTTCGCCTCCAGCTCGCCTTACCACGACCCGCAACTGCCGCAGTACGGCTATGACCTGGCCAAAGCCAAGGCGCTGATCGCTGAGTCCGAGGTGGACGTGGGTGCGGTGCGCATTCGTTTGCTCAACGGTGAGAAAGGCGGCGCCTGGGAGCGTCTGGCCGAGTACACCCGCCAGGCCTTGCAGCCGCTGGGTTTCAAAGTGCAGGTGGTGACGTCGGACGCGGCGACCTGGTTCCAGCGCGTCAGCGACTGGGACTTTGACCTGACCTACAACTTTATCTTCCAGATCGGCGACCCGTATCTGGTCAACGCCTACCTGTACCGCACCGACTACATCCTTAAAACCTCGCCGTTCGCCAACGTCGGCGGCTACAGCAACCCGGACGTGGACAACCTGTGGAGCAAGGTTGCTGACACCCCTGAAGGCGCGGAGCGTACCCGCGTGTACAGCGAACTGGAGCACAAGCTCAACGACGACCTGCCGGTGGCGCCGATCTTTGAGATGCGCTACCCGACGCTGTTCCACAGCCAAGTGAAAAACCTGCTGCAAACCGCCACCAGCCTTAACGAAGACTACGAGAGCGTCTACCTGGACGCCCCGGCGCCATGAGCGGCGTGTGGTTCCTCGGCGCGCGCCTTGGGCGTGCGCTGCTGATGATCCTTGGCGTGCTGGTGCTGAGCTTTTTGCTGGTGCGTTTGGCGCCGGGGGATCCGGCGCAACTGATGGCCGGTGAGGCGGGCGTGGACGATGCTCAGTACATCGCCAAGCTGCGCAGTGAAATGGGGTTGGATCAGCCGTTGCCCCAGCAGTTATTGCACTACTTGGGGCAGGTGGCGCACCTGGATCTAGGGTACTCGTACCGCAATCAGGCGCCGGTCTGGGACTTGTTGTCCGAGCGCCTGCCCGCCACCTTGAGCCTGATGGGCTCGGCGTTTGTCATCTCGTCACTGTTCGGCGTGGCCCTTGGCGCGTTGGCTGCGCTCAGCCGCCAGCGCCGTCGCTGGCTGGACGGGCTGATTTCCAACGGTGCGCTGTTGTTGTACGGCACGCCGCCGTTTTGGCTGGCGATGCTGTTGATCGTGTTGTTCTCGGTCAAGCTCGACTGGCTGCCCGCGTTCGGTATGCAGACCGTCGCCACCGACCTGAACGGCTTCGCCTGGCTGGGCGACCGCCTGCGCCATCTGGTGCTGCCGTGCCTGTCGCTGAGCTTTCTGTTCCTGGCTTTGTACGTGCACCTGACCCGCGCCGCCACCCTGGAGGCGTTGCAACAGGAGCATGTTTACACGGCCCGTGCCAAAGGCCTGGCGCCGTCACGGATCGTCTTCGCCCACGTGCTGCGCAACGCGCTGCTGCCTGTGGTGACCTTTGCCGGGTTGCAACTGGGGCAACTGGCCAGCGGCGCCTTGCTGATTGAAGTGGTGTATTCCTGGCCGGGCATCGGCCGCTTGATGTACGACGCCCTGTCCCAACGTGATTACAGCGTGTTGCTGGGCGGCTTTTTGCTGATCTCGGTGTTGGTGGTCGGTTTCAACCTGCTCACGGATTTGGCTTGCCGCCTGATCGACCCGCGCATCGGCGCCGAAGGGGCAGCACGATGAGGGATTCCAGTGTGTGGCAACGTTTTATCAGGCAACCTGCGGCGCTGATCGGCGCGGTATTTTTGTTGCTGTTGGGCCTGCTGGCCGTGGCGGCACCGTGGCTCTGCCAGGGTTCGCCCTGGGAGATGAACACCACGCCCATGCTCGCGCCGTTTACCCAGGCCGGGCATTGGCTGGGCAGCGACATGTTGGGCCGCGACCTGGCCACCGGCTTGCTGTACGGCGCCCGGGTGTCGCTGTCGGTGGGGGTGTTGGCGACGCTGGCCACTTTGCTCACCGGCTTGCTGGTGGGGGCATTGGCCGGTTACTTCGGCGGCTGGCTGGACGCGGTGCTGATGCGCGTGGCCGAGTTCTTCCAGATCATTCCGCAACTGGTGCTGGCGGTGATTCTGGTGGCGGTGCTGGAGCCGTCGCTGGGCACCATCGTGTTGGCCATCGCGCTGGTGGCCTGGCCTGCGGTGGCGCGCTTGGTGCGCAGCGAGTTCCTCAGTCTGCGCCAGCGTGAATTTGTGCAGGCCGCGCGGGTGCTGGGGCAAGCGCCGCTGGCCATTGTGTTTCGGCAAATCTTGCCCAATGCCTTGGCGCCGTTGCTGGTGACGCTGAGTTTTGTAATGGCCACGGCGATTCTCACCGAGGCGGCGCTGGCCTTTCTCGGCCTCGGTGACCCGGATGCCATGAGCTGGGGCTACATGATCAACGCCTCGCGCGGGATGCTGCGCGACGCTTGGTGGATGAGCCTGATGCCGGGGCTGGCGATTCTGTTTTGCGTGCTGGCGGTTAACCGTGTGGGCGAAGGCCTGCGCATTGCTTTTGAACCTGCCCGTCGCCCTGGAGATTCCGCATGAGCGCAGCCCAACCGATTTTGCTCGACGTCGAGCACCTGCGTATCGCCTTGCCGTCGGGCGGCGACCGCAGCCACGCACTGCATGACGTGTCGCTGCACGTGCGCGAAGGCGAATGCCTGTGCGTGGTGGGCGAGTCCGGCTCGGGCAAGTCGATGCTGGCCAAGGCCCTGCTGCGCCTGCTGCCAGCACCTCTAAAAATCGAGCACGGCACCCTGCGCTGGCGTGGTGAAGACCTCGCCAACTTGGATGAACCGGCCATGCGCGCCCTGCGCGGGCGCGACATCAGCATGGTTTTTCAGGAACCCATGAGCGCGCTCAACCCATTGCTCAGCGTGGGCCGGCAGATCGACGAAACCTTGCAGGCCCATGGCGTGAAAGACCGCGCCCAGCGCCGCGCTCGGGTTGTCGAACTGCTCGGCTATGTCGGCCTGCCGGACCCGCAGCGGCTCTATCATGCCTACCCGTTTGAACTGTCCGGTGGTCAGCGTCAGCGTGTGGTGATCGCCATGGCGCTGGCCTTTGCGCCGAAGCTGTTGATTGCGGACGAGCCGACCTCGGCGCTGGACGTGACCACGCAACGGCAAATCCTCGATTTGCTGCGGCGCATCCAGCGTGAGCAGGGCATGGCCATGCTGTTTATCACCCACGACTTTGCTGTGGTCGAGGCCATTGCCGACCGCGTGCTGGTGTTGCAAAAGGGCCATCACGTAGAAGCAGGCACGGCGGCTCAGGTGCTTGGTGCGCCGCAGCAAGACTACACACGGCAGTTGATTGCGGCGGTGTCTGCGGCCCCCGATCACCCTCGCCCGATCCTGGCGCCGGGCAAGCCGGTGTTGCAGGCGCAGCAACTGGAAAAACACTTCAGTCGCCGCCTCGGCTGGTGGGGGCGGCGTACCACGCGGGCGCTGGCGGGTGTCGATCTGCAACTGGCTGAAGGCGAAACCCTGGGCATTGTCGGTGAGTCCGGCTCGGGCAAATCGACCTTGGGCCGCTGCCTGGTGCGTTTGTTGCGCAGCGATGGCGGCAGCCTGCACTGGCACGGGCGTGACGTCACCGACTTGCCTGAAGCGCGGTTGCGCGGGCAGCGTGGCGAGGTGCAAATGATCTTTCAAGACCCGTTCGCCTCGCTCAACCCGCGCCAGCGCATCGGCACGCAACTGATGACCGGGCCGCTGGCCCAAGGTCGCAGCCCGGCGCAGGCGGCAGCAAAAGCACGAGAAGTGCTGGGCCTGGTGGGCCTGCCAGAAACCGCGCTGGAGCGTTATCCCCATGAGTTTTCCGGCGGCCAGCGCCAACGTATCGGCATCGCACGGGCCTTGGCGGTGGAGCCCAAAGTATTGATCGCGGACGAATGCGTGTCGGCACTCGATGCGCTGATCCAGGTGCAAATTCTTGAATTGCTTGAGGACCTGCAACGGCGGTTGAAGCTGAGTATTGTCTTCATCACCCACGACCTGCGCGTGGCGGCGCGCTTGAGTGACCGCATCGCCGTGATGCAGGCCGGGCAAGTGGTGGAGCAGGGCGCGACCGCCGCGTTGCTCGGCCAACCCAACCACCCTTACACCCGTAGGCTGCTGCAAGATTTTGCGCTGCATACCCCGGTGCTGGAGGCCACACCATGAGCCAACGGATGATGAGCCTCAACGCGTTTTTGATGGCCACCGGGCACCATATCGCGGGCTGGCGCCACCCCGAGGCCCAGGCCGATGGCGGCCTGAACTTCGCCCACTATCAGCAGCTGGCCCGCACTGCCGAGCGCGGTTGTTTCGATGCGTTGTTCCTCTCCGACACCTTGGCCATGTTGCCGGGCAGCGTTGAGGCGCTGAGCCGCATGTCGCGCACCGAGCACTTCGAGCCGCTGACGTTATTGGCGGGGTTGGCCGCCGTCACCGAGCGCATTGGCCTGGTGGCGACGGTGACCACCTCTTACAACTCGGTTGAGTCGCTGGCCCGGTCCTTCACTTCTCTTGAAGCCCTCAGCGGGCAGCGCAGCGGCTGGAATCTGGTGACCTCCAGCAATGCCAACGAAGCCTTCAACTTTGGACGAGACGGCCACTTTGAACACGCCCGACGTTATGAACGGGCCCACCGCTTTTTGGCCGAGGTGCAGCAAGGTTGGGCCAGCGCCGCTGTGGCGCCGGTGCAAGTGCTGGCCGGCGCCTCACGGGAAGGCTGCGAGCTGGCAGCGGCCCATGCCGAAGTGGTGTTCACCGCACAACCTGAGCTGGCGGGCGCCCAGCGTTTTTACCGTGACCTCAAGGCCTTGTTGCCCCAGTACGGGCGCAGTGCCGAGCAGGTCAAAATCATGCCGGGCGTGATGCCCATCGTCGCTGAAACGGCGGATGAAGCGCAGGCCTTGTTTGATCAGTTGCAAGGGTTGGTGCAGCCCGAAGTCGGTCTGTCGCTGCTCGCAGATATTGCCGGTGGCACCGACCTGTCGGCCTTCGCGCTGGATGGGCCGCTGCCTGAACTGCCCGCTACCGAGTCCGGGGTCAGCCGTCGTGACTTGCTGATCCGCGTGGCCAGAGCAGAAGGCTTGAGCATTCGCCAGCTTTACTTGCGCATGGCAGCGGCACGCGGGCATCTGGTGCTGGTGGGCGATGCGCGGCACGTGGCCGACACACTGGAGCAATGGTTTGTCGAAGGCGCCGCCGATGGCTTTAACGTGATGCCGCCATATCTGCCCGGTTCGCTGGATGCGTTTGTCGACAAGGTGGTGCCCGAGTTGCAGCGTCGTGGCTTGTTCCGCCGCGCTTATCAGGGCCGCACGTTGCGTGATCATCTTGGCCTGCCTCGTCCCGATTATTTTGCTGCTCAGGAGGCCAAAAGTGCCCAAGGCTGACCCCAACCGATTCGCCCACCTGCCGCTGGTGCGTGGCCAACTGATAGACGTGCGCCCCGGACGGCGACTGAGCGTGGCCGTGCATCAGGGCAACTGCGACACCGTGGTGTTTTTGGGCCATGGCAGCGGCGGCAACAAAGACCAGTGGCGCGAGCTATGGCGCAACTTGAGTGAGCAGGGCTACACCTTGGTGGCCTGGGACCTGCTCGGCCATGGCGACAGCGACAAACCGCGCGACGCCAACGCCTACGCCTGGGACGAACTGGTGGCCGACAATCTGGCGGTGCTCAAGCGCTATGCCGGGCCGCGCAACCTGTACGTGGCGCACTCCTACGGCACCGGCTTGGCCATGAGCACTTTGCTTGCATTGCCGCGCCAGCAACCGGCGCTGCGCATCGACGGCGCGTTGCTGCTGGGCAGCGTCTTGCATCGCCCGGTGGGGACAGGTGGGTTGTTGAGTTTGCCGAATTGGCTGCTGACGTTATTGCGGCCGATCTTGGCCAAAGACTTTCGCGCCCGCGCCTGGCACCCCGAGGCTGATCCGGCGTTGGTCGACTACGAGGATGGCCTGGCCCAGCGCAACCGCCTGGACGTGTTCAAAGCCCTGATGAACAACGCTCAATGGCCCGACGCCCAAGCGTTGGCCGGGCTGGATGTGCCGGTGTACGTGGTGTCTGGCGAAACCGACGGCCTGACCCCCGCCAGCGGCGGCGAAGCCCTAGCCCGCCACCTGCCCAACGCGCACTACCAGGTATTGCCGTGCGGCCATCAACTGATGCTCGAACGCCCGGAGCAAGTGCTGCAAGCTTTCGAGCGTTTAGCGGCTAACTGTTGACCTCTGTAGGAGCGAGCTTGCCTCGCGATCTTTTGATCTTTTAAAAGATCGCGAGGCAAGCTCGCTCCTACAGGGT